>NZ_JASEWO010000217.1:0-6487 GCF_030024295.1 Pantoea sp. Pa-EAmG | reverse complement strand
TCCGTTCGATGCCGAAATATGTCTTGCCAGGTAACCGGCAAGACGGTATCTACAACGATGCGGGACAGGTTTTGTCGTCAGGCGTATTCATGCGCATCTGTGGCAAGGTTGCACAGTACCGTAGGGTGCGCATTCATGCGCACCGGTGTGAATCGGTGGATAGATTCATGCACGTCTGTAATAAGGTTGTACAGCATCGTAGGGTGCGCATTCATGCGCACCGGCGTGAAAATGTTTGCTTTGATAAACGTCATTGCGCAATAAATTGCGCCGCTACCACCCGTGCGGTTATAAGCGGCATCACATGGAAGGGATATCTGCACGATAAGTCGCGCCATCTGCGGATGCGATCTCTGCACTGTCCAGTCGCACAAACCGTAGCGGCGCGATTTATCGCGCATTTCAATTACCGCACTACTCCATCACGACGCCTGCAAATAATGCATTACCGACTGGTTCAGCGTATCCAGCTTCTCTTCCAGCAGCAGAAGCCCTTCGCGGATGACCTCCTGATCTTCAGCGCTTTGGCAGGCGCGCTCGATCTGCCCGCACAGATCATCGATCTCGCCGGCGTAAATGATCTGCGCCGATCCGCCCAGCCGGTGCAGCGATGAGGCCAGTGCCGGCCAGTCCTGCGCATCAAAATGGCGCCAGCACTGCTGCATATCGTTGCGGCTCTCCTCGCCGACCTTTTCCAGCATCTTCGCCACCATCGCATCGTCGTGATACACCATGGCGCGCAGCGATTCGAGCGACAGCAGCGAATCCAGCGCCGGCACTTCGGCGGCCGGCTCGTTGCTGCTCAGCAGCTCGGCCAGCTTGTCAATTTTCAGCGGCTTGAACAGGCAGGCATTCATGCCCGCTTCCAGACAGCGCACGCGCACGTCCGACTGCGCATTCGCCGTCAGACCAAAAATTTTCACCGCGTTGCCGCTGCGGCGCAGGGTCTGCGTCAGTTCGATGCCGCTCATGCCCGGCATATTGCAGTCGGTAATGATCAGATCGAACGCCTGATGCGCCAGCAGCGCCAGCGCCTCTTCGCCGCTGCTGGCTTCGCTGATCTGCTGGCCCAGCTCGCTGAGCTGGCTTCGCAGCAGCAGGCGGTTGGCCGGATGGTCGTCGACCACCAGAATATTCAGCTGCGGCAGCGCACGGCTGCGCGCCACGCGGGTTTTCTCCAGCAGCTTGCGCGCCCGGCGTGCCGGCATCATCACGTTAAGCTGAATCAGCGTGCCGCGTCCCGGCTGGCTGTTGAGGTTCATGGTGCCCTGCATCTTCTCCAGCAGCTGGGCGCTAATCACCAGGCCAAGGCCGGTGCCGGTCTGCTTGCGGCCCTCTTCGGTCTGGGCAAACGGCTGAAACAGTTTGGCCTGGTCGGCAGCGCTGATGCCCACGCCGCTGTCTTCGATCTCAATTTCCAGCTCCAGCGAACCGTCTTCCCACTCATGGCCGATCACCCGCACTTCCACGCCGCCTTCGTGGGTAAACTTGATGGCGTTATTGATGTAATTGGCGATCACCTGGCGGAAGCGCGCGGCATCGATAAACACTTCCAGCCCCGGCGGCGTGTCGCTGTGGTAGTGCAGCGTCAGATTTTTGCCGCTGGCCATGCCGTCAAACAACCGCACCACCGGCAGCACCAGCTGCTCAGTGCTGACCCACTCCGGCATCAGCTCCAGCTGACCGCTCTCAATCTTGGCCATGTCGAGGATATCGCCAATCAGCCCCAGCAGCGTGTTGGCCGACTCGTAGGCGATCTGAATGGCTTCGTTATCGCGCTGTTTGCGCCCTTCCAGCTCCAGCAGGCCGATGATGGCGCTGATCGGCGTGCGGATCTCATGGCTCATGGTGGCGAGGAACGAACTCTTGGCACGGTTGGCTTCATCCGCCACCTTTTTCTCCGCCTGCAGCGCCAGCATCAGCAGTTCGTAGGCGGTAACATCCTGCCAGCCGCAGATCAGCCCGGTAATATTGCCCTGCGCATCGCGCTGCTCCTGCGCCCAGTGGTGCACCATGCGCGCTTCGCTGCCGTTTTCGATCTCAATTTCCAGATCCTGGGCGGTATCGCCCCACAGACTGTTATGCGCCAGCGCCACCAGTTCCGGATCGTTGACCGCTTCCGGGCTCATCAGCGGATAGAGTTTGCTGATGAGCGGCGACAGCGGATGGCGCTGATCGTAAAGCGAAAAACTCAGGCGCTGCGCGTCGACGCCGGCAAAAAAGCGCTGAAACGCACCGTTAGCACTGACCACGTTCCAGTTGCGATCCAGCACGTAGACCGGCGTTGGCAGGCCATTCAGCAGCGCATCACGAAAGCGCAGTTCAGCCTGCAGGTCAGCTTCTGCGCGACGGCGATGCTTCACCTCTTTGCCGCGATAGTTAACCCACGCCAGACAGGCGATCAGCAGCAGCGCGGTCAGCAGAGTGATGGCGTAAAACTGCGCGCGGTACAGCTGCCAGGTGGTGCGCGTGGTCTGCGGTGTGCCCTGCCAGCGGCTGGCAATCAGCGAGATTTCGCTCGGCTGAATGTCGGCCAGCGCTTTATCAATAATGCTCAGCAGCTCCGGCTGATCGCGGCTGACGGCAAAGCTCAGCTCCACCGGCGGCAGCGCCAGACGCGACACGATCTTCAGCGGTTGCTGCGCGTAGCGCGCCAGTAACGTGTTCACGCTCAGCTGGTTATCGATCAGCCCGGCGACCTTGCCCTCCTGCAACAGTTGCAGCGCCAGGCTGGCGTTATCCACTTCAGACAGCTGCAGCGTGGGGAAACGATCCAGCAGCGCCTGACGCGCCGGATTGCCTTTGACGATACTGAGCTTCATGCCGGGATAGAGCGCCTGCGGCGCATCAGGCTGGTCCGGCACCAGCAGCACCAGCGGCACCTTCAGGTAAGGCCGGGTAAAGCGCACTGCCTCCTGATGGCCGCCATCCTGCGCCATCGCTGCCAGCATCGCTACCTGATGCTGCTCCAGCTGCTGTACGCCGTCACGCCACGAATACGCCGGCACCGGGGTGAAAAACAACCCGGTGCGCAGCTGGATCAGATGCAGCAGATCGGCGCTGATACCCTGAAATTCGCCCTGCTCATCCAGCAGCGCCAGCGGTGCAGAGAACGGATTGAACGCCACTTTCACCTGCATATGCTGCTGCAGCCACTGCTGCTCGCGCGGCGTCAGGCTGAGCGGATCCTGCAAACGCCAGACGTCCGGCCGCTGCGTCCACTGCCGCGAAATTAGCCGATGCTGTTCGCCGGGAATAGCCGCGATGGCGGCATTCAGCGCTTGCAACAGCGGCTGATTATCGGCTTTCACTACCAGACGGCTGCCGTACAGTGCGTCTTCCGGCAAAATCGCTGCCAGCGCCAGCTGATTGACATAGCTGCGTTCAATCAGAAATGCTGCCGCCAGCAGGCTACCGAGCGCATAGTCCGCTTCGCCACTGGCCACTGCCGCCAGCGCCGCCTGGCTGGAGGGATAACGCACGATGGTGGCGTCAGGGAAATGCTGTTTGATTTGTGCATCGGTCAAAAAGCCTTCGCGCATGGCGAGGCGCAGCGGCGCATCGTACGGCACCGGCTGTGAGGCCTGCTTCTCCGCGGCGATCACCACCGGACGATTGATGAGAAAACTGTCTGTTGTCCTGAAGGCCGCCGCATCGTGCAGTTCGCGCCCCGGCGAGCTAAACAGCGCATCCGCCGCGCCGCTTTTCACCGCTGCCTGCGCCGCCGCCTGGCTGGGATAACGCACCATCACCGCCTGCATGCCAAGATTGCGCGCCAGCAGTTGCAGATAATCGGTGTAGATGCCTTCCACGCTGTTGCCGCTGCCCGCTGCCTCCTGATAGATCAGATAAGGCGGCAGCTCCGGTGTCCACACCGCGACGCGCAGCTCATGTTTAATGCGCAGCCAGCGCCACTCGTCACCGCTCAACTCAATATGCAGGGGTGCCAGCTTTTCACGGCTGAACAACTGAAATATTTCGGGCTGCGGCTGGGCGGCCAGCAGCGGACTCAACAGCAGCAGAAGCAGGGTGACCAGGCGCAGCATCGCTACTCCATATGATTACGATTGGCGAAGGCAAAGAGATCGCGCAGGCTTTTGCAGTGCAATTTCTCCAGCAGACGGCCTTTGTAAGTTGAAACGGTTTTATTGCTGAGATTCATGCGGTTAGCAATACGCATGTTATCCAGCCCCTTCAACAGATAAGTGAACACCTGAAATTCCTGCGGCGACAGCGATTCCAGCAACTGCTTATCGGAGTGGATGTGATTCTCTTCCGCCGGCACATTAATACCGGCCAGCGGGAAGTAACCATAGCCACTTTGCGCTGCACGAATTGCGGTGATGATTTCCGGCAAATTGTCCTTTTTACTGATAAAACCATTCGCTCCGCAGCGCACACTCTGTACCGCATAAAAGTTCTGATTCTTACCTGAGACGATAATAATAATACCCGGAAAACTCTTAGCACGCAGCGCTTTAACCACTTCGATGCCGTTCAGCGAGTGAATATCAATATCCATTACCACGATATCCGGATAATGCTGGTCGATTAGCTGCAGCGCTTCATAACCATCATCGGTTTCGGCGACCATGCTATGCCCTTCTTTTTCAAGAAGAAAGCTTACCGCCATGCGGGCCATAGGATGATCGTCGACGACAATAAATTTCGCCATGTTTTATTTCCTGACGTGACCTTAAAGAGAAAAGTTAATTACCTGACTATTAGACTAATAAATTCAACCCTGAATCAACCACAATCAAATAACACAACGTAGGTCGCGTCCTACACACCACCGATGAACATTCCCATATCCTTGTGCGGAATTTAATCGTAAGATCTGACCATCGCGAATTAATTACTCTGCGAACAATATGAGTTGTATTTAAATGTAAGGGCGTAAATATGGGAAAGGAGGCTCCAGTGAAAACAGGCAGTGATAATAAGCCGAAGAGAATCATTATTGCGCTCAGCTGCCATTTTGCACTGACCGGTTTACGTGAGTTGTGCCAGCCGCTGAAGGATTGCAGCGTACAAACGCTGCAGATTGCGCCGGAAACGGTAGCGGAAGAGTTGATGTTCAACCACGCCGATTTACTGATTACCGAACTGCCGCGTGACGCCGCCGGCCTGGCCGAGCTGCTGCTGATTCCCGAGTGGTTTAAAGGCCATACGCTGATTCTGCTGGATGAAGAGACCGAGCCAATGCGTCAGACGCTGGTGGCCGCCGGATTCTCTGCGGTAGTGAATAAAAACGATCGGGCTGAGGTACTGCAGCGCAGTATTGGCCAGCAGCTACAGCGCAAACCGTCGCGCTACGATTACGCCGCACCGGGCCGCAATGCGCTGGCACGCGAAAAACGCGTAATGTGCGCCCTGCTACGCGGCATGAAGCCAGCGCGCATTGCGCGTGAAATGGGCCTGCACCCGCGTGAGATCAGCCGCAGCAAGGTCAACAGCCTGGCGCGCAGCGGGTTTCCCACGCTGAACGCGATGCTGGCCTGCACCGGCCGCCGCCCGATTTAAGCAGCAGGAAAGCGCATGTCGCCAAAAGCGTATATGAATCCGTAGGGCGCGCATTCATGCGCACCACGACAGCGCAGCAATAAATCCGCACACCAACCGTAGCGGCGCAATTCATTGCGCAATCTACTACGGTGCGGCTGGCGGATTCGCGCGATAAATCGCGCCGCTACGCCACCTGCGGCCTGGAAACCGGGCAGCTGAATGGCGCAGCCATATCATCGCTGCAACCGGTGAGACTGGACAATCTGCCACCCGGACGGCACAGCAATAACAACACGCACAAACCGTAGCGGCGCAATTCATTGCGCAATCTACTACGGTGCGGCTGGCGGATTCGCGCGATAAATCGCGCCGCTACGCCACCTGCGGCCTGGAAACCGGGCAGCTGAATGGCGCAGCCATATCATCGCTGCAACCGGTGAGACTGGACAATCTGCCACCCGGACGGCACAGCAATAACAACACGCACCAACCGTAGCGGCGCAATTTATTGCGCAACCTACCGCGGTGCGGCTGGCGGATTCGCGCGATAAATCGCGCCGCTACGACACCTGCGGTCTGGAAACCGGGCACCTGAATGGCGCAGCCATAATGCCGCTACGAAACCTGCGGTCTGGAAACCGGGCAGCTGAATGGTGCAGCCATAAACCGCTGCAACCGGTGCGAATGAACAATCTGGCACCCGGACGGCGCAGCAATAACAACACGCACAAACCGTAGCGGCGCAATTCATTGCGCAATCTACTACGGTGCGGCTGCCGGACTCGCGCCATAAGCCGCACAATGCAAAAGCGTTACAACTTTGTAGGGTGCGCATTCATGCACACCAGGACCGCGCAGTAATAATAACGCGCACCAAACAGCGCAGCGAAATAATTACACAACCATTAATTCGCAGGATAATAAAAATTACAGACCGGTCTTAATTGACACACAACTATTAAAAGTCTAATCGGGCGCA
>NZ_JASEWO010000414.1:0-600 GCF_030024295.1 Pantoea sp. Pa-EAmG | reverse complement strand
AAACGGTCGCGATCGGCATTGCCCATCTCCTGCACTAAGCGGTGATGGAGCTTGCCCATGGCATGCAAATAGCTTTGATCGTCGCCGTTCAGTTCGCAGATTTCGGCCATGTCGAGGCAGGTATCATTAAAGCGGCGCAGTTGGTCGATAGTACAATCGGTGCGGTTGAGCTTAGCCTGAGCCATATAGAAGTCTACGGTGATATCACGCACCGAAAACTTATATTCATCGATTTTGTGTTGTAACCAGGCTGAGACGGTAAGCGTCATGTCGCTACCTTAAATGGGTTAATGATAATCATTATCATATTCAACCGCGTCAGGAATGCAATTCCCGCAATGAAATTTTATTGATTTCCTTTGCCTGTTAGTAAAATCGGCAAGAACAATCTCTTTACCTTGAAGAAAGGCGTAACCTATCAATCATGACGATGTCGTAAAGTTGAATTTCTAAATTTTACGTCATTTTAACGGGTTACGCGGGTGTGGCGCGCACGGGAATGCCGCTCACAAGCTCGATTGAAGAGACTATGCTTAATAAAGCAACAGTAAAAAACAGCACGAGATGATTATCCCTGCAAAACAAGAGGTTGAAGTGATA
>NZ_JASEWO010000413.1:0-602 GCF_030024295.1 Pantoea sp. Pa-EAmG | reverse complement strand
TGAGCAGCGTCTGTTCGTGCCGCGTGCGGGCTTCCCGGATCTGCTGGTCAGTACGTTGATCGCTACCGAAGACCGCCACTTCTACGAGCATGATGGCATCAGCCCGTACTCGATTGGTCGTGCGTTCCTCGCCAACATCACCGCCGGTAAAGCGGTGCAGGGCGGCAGTACGTTGACGCAGCAGCTGGTGAAAAACCTGTTCCTGACCAACGAACGTTCACTGTGGCGTAAAGCGCGTGAAGCCTATATGGCGGTGATCATGGATGCGCGCTACAGCAAAGATCGCATTCTTGAGCTTTACCTGAACGAGGTGTATCTCGGCCAGGCGGGCAACGATCAGATCCGCGGGTTCCCACTGGCGAGTCTGTACTACTTTGGTCGTCCGGTGGATGAACTGAGTCTCGATCAGCAGGCGATGCTGGTTGGTATGGTGAAAGGTGCGTCACTGTACAACCCGTGGCGCAACCCGAAACTGGCGCTGGAGCGTCGTAACCTGGTGCTGCGTTTACTGCAGCAGCAGAACGTGATCGATCAGGAGCTGTATGACATGCTCTCGGCGCGTCCGCTGGGTGTGCAGCCGAAAGGGGGCGTGATCACGCCGC
>NZ_JASEWO010000412.1:0-602 GCF_030024295.1 Pantoea sp. Pa-EAmG | reverse complement strand
AAATGACCACGTCATTCACTGCGGTGCATGACGTGGCGCGTTTTGGTGCGGAAGTCATGCGCGCCTCCCCACGTCAGGCTGACTTTATGGTGATCGCCGGTACGCCGTTTACCAAAATGGCGCCGGTTATTCAGCGTTTGTATGACCAGATGCTGGAACCGAAATGGGTGATCTCCATGGGTGCTTGTGCAAACTCGGGCGGCATGTACGACATCTATTCTGTGGTGCAAGGCGTGGATAAATTCCTGCCGGTCGACGTGTATATTCCGGGCTGCCCACCGCGTCCTGAAGCATACATGCAGGCGCTGCTGCTGCTGCGTGAGTCCATCGGTAAAGAGCGCCGTCCACTGTCGTGGGTGGTGGGTGATCAGGGCGTTTATCGCGCCAATATGCAGCCAGAGCGTGAGAGAAAACGCGGCGAGCGTATTGCCGTCACTAACCTGAGAACGCCAGACGAAGTCTAAGCTTCCCGTACACGGATGGCACAACGGCCGCAGCAGAACATCACAATTTAATGCGCGCCGCCATCCTGACGCCTTCTTTTAGCGCCTGATTACAGGCCGGAATGGTGAGTAACGTATGACAGATTTAACCACGCAAGA
>NZ_JASEWO010000411.1:0-619 GCF_030024295.1 Pantoea sp. Pa-EAmG | reverse complement strand
GCTATATGTCCGAACAGGTGAAAGAGCGTTATCACCAGTGCACTAACCTGGACTGTTCCTGCACCTTCAAGACGAATGAGAGCATCACCAAGGTCATCACCGCACCGCCACAGCCGGAAACAAAACCGGAAGCACCACCGGAACCGGTAAGAGAACGTCAGACGCTGGGCCGTTACGGTTCTGCATTCCGCCAGGTTCATTAACCCCGCACAGCCGCTGCCCGATCAGCGGCTTTTTTTGTGCCTGTCCTTTGCCTTTCCGAAGCCCTTTTTCTGGCCAGCCGCTTTGTAAAAAGTGATGCATGCATAGCGTGCATGGATCTGCATGCAAAACCATGCACCGCATTCCTCCGTTCAGGCCATACCGGGTGCGGCCCGACCCGCTTCATGCACATGCATGAAAAGCGATGCATAAAGCGGGCAGGCGTGGCGGGGATAGCATTGCGCGCCAGCGGTGGTGTTTAGTATTAATAATTATTGTTTGAGCGCGTCGTAACGGCGCGGGCGTGGTTGGTGTTGGTTCGTTAGTGGTTGGTTGTAATCATGTGCGCGTGGTGCGTCTGAGGTGCGATGGTGGCGAGGAATGAAAAAGCCGCCTGCTGGCGGCTTTGATTTGAAGG
>NZ_JASEWO010000410.1:0-621 GCF_030024295.1 Pantoea sp. Pa-EAmG | reverse complement strand
ATGAGTAAGCAAAGAGTATGTCGACAACTACAGAAGTGATCGCTCATCACTGGGCGTTTATTGTTTTTATTGTTATTGCATTTGGCCTGTGTGCCTTCATGTTGACCGGCGGTTGGTTGTTAGGTGGTCGTGCGCGGGCACGCCATAAAGACACCCCGTTTGAATCGGGTATCGAATCCGTCGGTGATACCCATATTCGCCTCTCCGCTAAATTCTATCTGGTTGCGATGTTCTTCGTTATTTTCGACGTCGAAGCCCTCTATTTATACGCCTGGTCGACTTCAATCCGTGAGAGCGGATGGGTCGGCTTTGTCGAAGCCGCAATTTTCATTTTGGTGCTATTGGCAGGCCTGGTTTATCTGGTGCGCATCGGTGCACTGGATTGGGCTCCTGCGCGTCGTCGCGTAGTGGTCAAATCAATTCCGGTCAGTCACAACCACACCAACCCTCATAAGCAGTAAAAGCGAGGCAATAAGATGGACTACACGCTGACACGCGTAGACCCGAACGGCGGCGGTGATAACGATCGCTATCCGCTGCAGAAACAGGAGATTGTTACCGATCCTCTGGAGCAGCACGTTCATCGCAGCGTCTATATGGGCAAGCTCGAGCATGCCCTGC
>NZ_JASEWO010000216.1:0-6725 GCF_030024295.1 Pantoea sp. Pa-EAmG | reverse complement strand
GTATTTATAATCTGAAAGAGCAGCATCGCGGCTGCGTCCTGACCATTGGCAATTTCGACGGCGTCCATCGCGGCCACCAGGCTTTGATGGCGGAATTGATTGCCGAGGGACGTAAACGCAACCTGCCGGTGGTGGTGATGCTGTTTGAGCCGCAACCGCTTGAATTGTTTGCTGGTGATAAAGCGCCAGCGCGCCTGACGCGTTTGCGTGAAAAACTGAAGTATCTCGAACAGGCTGGCGTTGATGCCGTGCTCTGCGTCCGTTTTGATCGCCGCTTTGCCGCGCACTCCGCACAAAGTTTTATCGCCGAGTTGCTGGTGGATAAACTCGATGTGAAGTTCCTCGCAGTGGGGGATGATTTCCGCTTTGGCGCTGGTCGCCAGGGGGATTTCCTGTTATTACAGAAAGCCGGTGTCGAGTATGGCTTCGAAGTCATCAGCACCCAGTCTTATTGTGATGGCGGCAAACGTATCAGCAGCACTGCGGTACGACAGGCGCTGGCGCAGGATGATTTTGCGCAGGCACAGGCGCTGTTGGGCCATCCGTTCAGCATTTCAGGCCGCGTAGTGCACGGTGATGCACTGGGCCGCACGATTGGTTTTCCCACCGCGAACATTCCTTTACGCCGCACGGTAACGCCGGTGAAGGGGGTTTTTGCGGTTGAAGTTTTAGGCCTGGGTGACAAACCCATTCCCGGCGTGGCTAACATTGGCACACGTCCAACGGTAAAAGGTCTGCGTCAGCAGCTTGAAGTTCACCTGCTCGACACACATATGAATCTTTATGGGCGCCACATTGAGGTGGTGCTGAAGCAGAAGATTCGCGACGAACAGCGTTTCGCTTCGCTGGACGCGCTGAAAGAACAAATTGCGAAAGATGTGGTGACGGCCCGCCAATTCTTTGGGCTTAACGCACCGGCTTAATGACCGAAATACGGAACCGAGAATCTGATGAGTGACTATAAATCTACCCTGAATTTGCCGGAAACGGGGTTCCCGATGCGTGGCGATCTGGCCAAACGCGAACCGGGAATGCTGCAACGTTGGTATGATGACAACCTGTACGGCATCATCCGCGAAGCCAAAAAAGGGAAAAAAACCTTTATTTTGCATGATGGCCCTCCTTATGCGAACGGCAGCATTCATATTGGTCACTCCGTTAACAAGATTCTGAAAGACATTATCGTTAAGTCGAAAGGCATGGCGGGATATGACTCGCCGTATGTGCCAGGTTGGGACTGCCACGGTCTGCCGATTGAGCACAAAGTTGAGCAGATGATTGGTAAGCCGGGCGAGAAAGTCAGCGCCGCGGAGTTCCGTGAAGCCTGCCGCAATTATGCCGCAGAGCAGGTTGAAGGTCAGAAGAAAGACTTCATCCGTCTGGGCGTGCTGGGTGACTGGGATCGCCCGTACCTGACCATGAACTTCAAAACTGAAGCCAACATCATTCGTGCGCTGGGTAAAATCATCGGCAACGGCCATCTGCACAAAGGTGCTAAGCCGGTGCACTGGTGCATGGATTGCCGTTCAGCGCTGGCTGAAGCTGAAGTCGAGTACTACGACAAAACCTCTCCCTCTATCGATGTGATGTTCAACGCCGTCGATGCGGACGCGGTGCGTGCGAAATTTGGTGTTGCGGCCTCAGAAGGTCCGGTTTCACTGGTGATCTGGACCACCACGCCGTGGACCATGCCAGCTAACCGCGGTATCTCTCTGCATCCAGAGTTCGAATACCAGCTGCTGCAGATCGAAGGTCGTAGCCTGATCCTCGCCAAAGAGATGGTTGAGAGCGTGATGAAGCGCGCGGGCATCGCTGAGTGGAAGGTACTGGGCGAATGCAACGGTGCCGCGCTTGAGCTGCAGCTGTTCCAGCATCCATTCCTTGAGCAGATCCAATCCAAAGTCGTCTTAGGCGAGCACGTGACGCTGGAAGCGGGTACCGGTGCGGTACATACCGCGCCTGGCCACGGCCCAGATGACTATGTGATCGGTCAGAAATACGGTCTGGAAACCGCTAACCCAGTGGGTCCAGATGGCGCGTATCTGCCAGGCACCTATCCAACGCTGGATGGCGTGAATGTATTTAAAGCCAACGACATGATCGTTGAGCTGTTAAAAGAAAAAGGTGCACTGCTGCACGTTGAGAAACTGCTGCACAGCTATCCGCACTGCTGGCGCCACAAAACGCCGATCATCTTCCGTGCGACCCCACAGTGGTTCATCAGCATGGATCAGAAAGGTCTGCGTGCGCAGTCGCTGAAAGAGATCAAAGGCGTGCAGTGGATCCCTGACTGGGGCCAGGCGCGTATCGAAGCGATGGTGGCGAATCGTCCTGACTGGTGTATCTCACGTCAGCGTACGTGGGGCGTGCCAATGGCGCTGTTCGTGCACAAAGAGACCGAGCAGCTGCATCCGGATACGCTTGAGCTGATGGAGAAAGTGGCCAAGTGCGTTGAGCAGGATGGTATTCAGGCCTGGTGGGATCTCGATCCGCGCGATCTGATGGGCGATGACGCAGACAACTACGTCAAAGTGCCGGATACGCTGGATGTGTGGTTCGACTCCGGATCAACCAGCTATTCCGTGGTGGATGCGCGCCCTGAATTCGGCGGCCATACGCCGGATATGTATCTGGAAGGTTCCGATCAGCATCGCGGCTGGTTCATGTCTTCTCTGATGATCTCTACAGCGATGAAAGGCAAAGCGCCTTATCGTCAGGTACTGACGCACGGCTTCACCGTGGATGGTCAGGGCCGCAAGATGTCGAAATCCATCGGTAACACCGTTGCGCCACAAGACGTGATGGACAAACTCGGCGCGGACATTCTGCGTCTGTGGGTGGCCTCAACCGATTACTCCGGTGAAATGGCGGTTTCCGATGAAATCCTGAAGCGTGCGGCGGACAGCTATCGTCGTATCCGTAACACCGCGCGCTTCCTGTTGGCTAACCTCGCAGGCTTTAACCCGGCCACTGATTGCGTGAAGCCAGAAGAGATGGTGGTGGTGGATCGTTGGGCCGTCGGCCGTGCGCTGGCAGCACAGCAGGATATCGTCCAGTCTTATGACAACTACGATTTCCACGAAGTGGTGCAGCGTCTGATGCATTTCTGCTCCATCGAAATGGGCTCGTTCTATCTTGATGTGATCAAAGATCGCCAGTACACCGCCAAAGGTGATAGCCTGGCGCGTCGCAGCTGCCAGACCGCGCTGTGGCACATCGTTGAAGCACTGGTGCGCTGGATGGCACCGATCATGTCCTTCACCGCCGATGAGATCTGGGGCTACCTGCCGGGCGAGCGTGCGAAATACGTGTTCACCGAAGAGTGGTACCAAGGTCTGTTTGGTCTGGCCGATAACGAAGCTCTGAACGATGCTTACTGGGATGACCTGCTGAAAGTGCGCGGTGAAGTCAACAAAGTGATCGAGCAGGCGCGTAGCGATAAGCGCATCGGCGGCGCACTGGAAGCCACCGTCACGCTGTACGCAGACGCTGAGCTGGCGGCCAAATTGCAGGCGCTGGGCGATGAACTGCGCTTTGTGTTGCTGACCTCAGGCGCGATCGTGGCTGATTACGCCACCGCAAGTGATGAAGCACAGCAGAGCGAAGTACTGAAAGGTCTGAAAATTGCGCTGCATAAAGCAGAAGGCGAGAAATGTCCGCGCTGCTGGCATTACACTACCGACGTTGGCCAGAATCCGGAGCATGCTGCGGTCTGTGGTCGTTGTTACACCAACGTAGCCGGCAACGGTGAAGTGCGGAAATTTGCCTGATGAGTAAACTCTGCTCGACCGGATTGCGTTGGTTGTGGCTGGTGCTGGTGGTCATCGTGATCGATTTCGCCAGCAAGCAGTGGATCATGAACAACATGATGCTGCACGAGACCAAGCCGCTGATACCGTTTTTGAATCTGTTCTACGCGCATAACTATGGTGCGGCGTTCAGTTTCCTGGCGGACAAAGGCGGCTGGCAGCGCTGGTTCTTTGCCGGCATCGCGATTGCGATTGTCGTGTCGCTGGTGGTGATGATGTATCGCAACCGCGCCAGCAACAAATTAACCAATATTGCTTATGCGCTGATTATCGGCGGAGCGTTGGGAAACCTGTTTGATCGTGCTTATCACGGCTTCGTGGTCGATTTCATCGACTTCTATGTCGGCGACTGGCACTTCGCCACCTTTAATATCGCCGACTGCGGAATCTGCATCGGTGCTGCCTTGGTGGTGTTGGAAGGTTTCCTCACGCCGAAAGATAAACAGGTCAAAGAGAAAGGGTAACAACAGATGATGGACTCCGTTCAGCGCGATAGCGCGTTGCTGGTGCATTTCACATTGAAGCTGGAAGATGGCTCGACCGCCGAATCCACACGCGCCAATGGCAAACCCGCGCTGTTCCGTCTGGGTGATGGCAGCCTGTCAGGTGCGCTTGAAAAGGAACTGCTCGGGCGTAAAGTCGGTGATAAGCACACCTTTACGCTGGCACCAGATGATGCCTTTGGTGGCACCAGCCCGGATCTGATCCAGTACTTTTCGCGTCGTGATTTCAAGGATGCAGGTGAGCCGGAAGTCGGGGCCATCATGCTGTTCAGCGGTCGGGGTGGCAGTGAAATGCCCGGCGTAATCCGTGAAGTTTCCGGTGACTCGATCACCGTCGATTTTAACCATCCGCTGGCCGGTCAGCGCATTCAGTTTGAAATTGAAGTGCTGGAGATTGATCCGGTACTGGAGGGTAGTGATGCAAATCCTGTTAGCTAACCCTCGCGGTTTCTGTGCTGGCGTGGATCGCGCCATCAGTATCGTGGAGCGCGCGCTGGAGATGTACGGCGCGCCCATCTACGTGCGTCATGAAGTGGTGCATAACCGTTATGTGGTGAGCAGCTTGCGTGATCGCGGTGCGATCTTTATCGAAGAGATCAGCGAAGTGCCCGATAACGCCATCCTGATCTTCTCGGCGCACGGGGTTTCTCAGGCCGTTCGTGCTGAAGCCAAAGCACGTAACCTCACCATGCTGTTTGATGCGACTTGTCCGCTGGTGACCAAAGTGCATATGGAAGTCGCACGTGCCAGCCGTAAAGGTGTTGAAGCTATTCTGATTGGTCATGCCGGTCATCCAGAAGTGGAGGGCACCATGGGGCAGTACAACAACCCTAAGGGTGGCATGTATCTGGTCGAGTCGCCGGAAGATGTGTTCAAGCTGAGCGTCAAAGACGAAGGCAATCTGTGCTTTATGACGCAGACCACGCTGTCGGTTGACGATACTTCGGACGTGATCGATGCACTGCGCCAGCGCTTCCCGGCGATTATCGGGCCGCGCAAAGATGACATCTGTTACGCCACGACCAACCGTCAGGAAGCGGTGCGCGTATTGGCGCGTGATGCTGAAGTGGTGTTGGTGGTCGGTTCGAAAAACTCCTCTAACTCTAATCGCCTGGCCGAGTTGGCACAGCGTGCAGGAAAACTGGCGAAGCTGATTGATTCAGCGGATGACATCCAGGAAGAGTGGGTGAAAGACAAACAGATCATTGGTGTGACGGCCGGTGCCTCAGCACCTGATATTCTGGTGCAGCAGGTGATCCAACGCCTGCGTGAACTGGGCGGTGAAGCGGCCATTGAGCTGATTGGCCGTGAAGAGAATATCGTGTTTGAAGTACCGAAAGAGCTGCGCGTCGAAGTGCGCAACGTGCAGTAAGCGTTGACGTGCGCTGCTTCAGAATCAGGCCGACATTGTTCGGCCTTTTCTTTGTCTGTCGCCATGCCAAAGACCACTTCCAGCAGGTGGGATTGCATTTACTGATAATGTTTGGCGGCTGGCGTAAAATTCTTATTATCCCTTTTTTATTGTGGCGTGACTGTTATCTGACCGTTAACCTGTTTACGCTTTGCATGCATAGATTTGTATCAGGAATGAATAATTATGAGTGATATCCGCATTGCTATCGTTGGTGCGCCGGGCCGCATGGGACGCAATTTAATTCAGGCCGCGCAGCAGGCGGAAGGCGTAACCTTAGGCGCCGCTTTTGCCCGCAGCAGTTCTTCACTGCTGGGCACTGATGCCGGAGAGTTGGCGGGCATCGGTAAAATCGGTGTGACCCTGACCGACGATTTGCTGAAAGTGGTTGATGATTTCGATGTGCTGATCGACTTCACCCGCCCGGAAGGCTCGCTGGAGTATCTGGCGTTCTGCCGTGAGCATAAAAAGGCGATGGTGATTGGCACCACCGGTTTTGATGAAGCTGGAAAAGAGGCGATTCGCGCTGCGGCGGAAGAGATTGGCATCGTGTTTGCCGCCAACTTCAGCGTGGGCGTCAACCTGGTGCTGAACCTGTTACAGCAGGCGGCGAAGGTGATGGGCGACTATGCCGATATTGAAATCGTTGAAGCGCACCATCGTCATAAAGTTGATGCACCATCAGGTACAGCGTTAGCGATGGGTGAAGCGATTGCCGATGCGATGAACTGGAAACTGGACGAGCACGCGGTCTACGCGCGTGAAGGCCATACCGGTGAGCGTAAAGCGCAAACCATTGGTTTTGCCACGGTGCGTGCTGGCGATATCGTGGGTGAGCATACTGCTATGTTTGCCGATATTGGTGAGCGCGTAGAGATTACCCACAAGGCCTCCAGCCGTATGACCTTCGCAAATGGCGCGGTTAAAGCGGCAAGTTGGCTAAAGACTAAGAAATCTGGCCTTTATGATATGCGTGATGTGCTGGATTTATCGATGTTGTGA
>NZ_JASEWO010000030.1:0-35011 GCF_030024295.1 Pantoea sp. Pa-EAmG | reverse complement strand
TGCATAATTCACCGTACTTCACCTGACAAATTAAAAAGGACTCAGCCATGTTAACCGCTGAAATGACCTCACGCCTGAACGACCAGCTTAACCTCGAATTCTTCTCCGCCAACCTCTATCTGCAGATGAGTGCCTGGTGCTGCGACAAAGGCTTCGAAGGTGCCGCCTCCTTCCTGAAAATGCACTCGCGCGAAGAGATGCAGCATATGCAGAAGCTGTTTGATTACGTCAGCGATGCCGGTTCACTGCCGGTGCTGGGCAGCATCGCCGCGCCGGCGGTGAGCTGGACCTCGCTGAATGACGTACTGGAAGAAGCGCTCAAGCACGAGCAGCTGATCACCAGCAAAATCAACGAGCTGGTGCACGCCGCGCTGACTTCGCAGGATTACTCCACCTTTAACTTCCTGCAGTGGTACGTTGCCGAGCAGCACGAAGAAGAGAAGCTGTTCAAAACCGTGCTGGACAAGCTGGCGCTGGTGGGCAACAAAGGCGAAGGTCTGTTCCTGGTGGACAAAGATCTGGGCCGCATGAACGTCGAAGGCCACGGCCAGTAAAAATAATAAAGATTATGCACAGCAGCATGCACAACGCCCGACCCTGTCGGGCGTTTTTTTTGTGCTTACTCCAGCGCCTTCAGTCTGAGCTCCGACGGCTGTGGCCGGCCAAACAGGTAGCCCTGAAACAGCGTACAGCCCTCTTCGCGCAGGCGGACAAACTGCTCATTACTCTCCACGCCCTCTGCGGTGATCTGAATATCCAGGCTGCGGCTCATGCCGGTAATCGCGCGGATGATCGCCAGCGCCTCGCGGCTGTCGCCCATATCATTGATAAATGACTTGTCGATTTTGATCTTATCGAACGGGAACGAACGCAGATAGCTGAGCGACGAGTAGCCGGTGCCGAAGTCGTCGAGCGCAATCTGCACGCCCAGCGTTTTCAGGCTCTGCAGCGTGCGGATATTGCCGAGCGTATCATCCAGCAGCACCGATTCGGTGATCTCCACCTCCAGCCGATGCGGCGCCAGGCCGGATTCGCGCAGCGCGCCCTCCACCACAGATACCAGCGAGCTGTTCTTAAACTGCAGCGGCGACAGGTTGACCGACACCGACTGTTCGGTTTCCCAGCTCTGCGCCTCGCGGCAGGCTTCGTACAGCGCATAGGCGCCGAGCATATGGATCAGCCCGGTCTCTTCGGCAATCGGAATGAAGTCATTCGGCATGATCAACCCTTTGATCGGATGATGCCAGCGCATCAGCGCCTCATAGCCAATGATGCCGGTCTCGTTGGTGATCGGCTGATAGTAGAGCTTGAGCTGCCGTCCGGTGATCGCCTCGCGCAGATCGTTCTCGATCACCCGGCGGCTGCGCGCCACATTATCCATCTCCAGCGTAAAGTGCTCATAGCGGTTACGGCCGTTACGCTTGGCTTCATACAGCGCCATGTCGGCGCAGCGCAGCATGTGTTCCGGCGTATTGGTGGCCTGCGAAGTCAGCGCGATGCCGACGCTCAGCCCGACCGACAGGTTGTGGCCTTCAACATTCACCGGCGGGCGGATCGCCTCGATCAGGCGCTGCGCCACAATCGCAGCCTCATCGGCATTCCGCACGTTGGGCAGCACGATGGCAAACTCATCGCCGCCGATGCGCGCCAGCGTGTCCTGATCGCGCAGTACGCTGCGCAGCCGCTTCGCCACCACCCGCAGCAGATCGTCACCGATTTGATGCCCCAGCGCATCGTTCACGTTCTTGAAGTTATCCAGATCGAGGCACAGCGTGGCGCTGGTCTGGCCCTGCTGCTGATCGACACGCAGCGCCTCGCTCAGCTTCTGGCGAAACAGGATGCGGTTCGGCAGGCTGGTAAGATTATCGTGATGCGCCATGTGACGAATGCGCGCATCGGCTTCGCGCTGATCGGTGACGTCTTCCACAATCAGCATCACGTAATTCTGCCGCATGTCTTTGCCGCTGATGGTGGTGGCGCGCGTGTGCAGCACCCGCTCACCGCCAGCGGTCAGTAACAGCTGCTCGCGCGCGTGGATGCCCTCGCTGCGCAGCGCGATATCCGCCAGGCTGTTGAAGTAATCACTCAGTTCCGCCGACATACATTCGTGTGGCCGCTTATGCATAATCAGCGACTTACTGAAGCCAAACAGCTGCTCGGCTTTGTCATTGACCATCAGGATTTCGCGGCTGATGGCGTCTTCGACGATCACGCAGGAGGGAATGTTGCTGATGATGGTGTCGAGGAAGCCGGAAAGCTCCGACATTTTGGCGCTCTGCGCCTGCGCCAGATCGCGCGCGCGCAGCAGCTGCTGCTCGTGCTCACGCCGCTCGGTGACGTCGCGGGTGATCTTGGCAAAGCCGATCATTTTGCCCTCTTCATCATGAATCGCGTCAATCACCACATGCGCCCAGAAGGCGGAGCCGTCTTTGCGGTAGCGCCAGCCCTCGTCCTCAAAGCGACCGGTTTTCAGCGCGATGCCCAGATTGGCATCCGGCGTACGCGCCTGACGTTCCGGTGAGCCGTAGAACACGGAGAAGTGCTGGCCCACGATCTCGTCAGCCATGTAGCCTTTGGCGCGCTGCGCGCCGACGTTCCAGTTCACCACCCGGCCCTGTAAATCCAGCATGTAGATGGCGTAATCCGTCACGCCTTCCACTAACAGGCGGAAGGTTTTCTCGTATTCGCGCTGCTTGCGCAGCAGCGCCTGCTGTTCGGTGCAGTCGCGGGTGATTTTGGCATAGCCGATCAGTTTGCCGGCGTCATCGCGAATCGCGTCGATGATCACGTGCGCCCAGAAGGCGCTGCCGTCTTTGCGATAGCGCCAGCCCTCATCTTCAAAGCGACCGGTTTTAAACGCGGTGGTGAGGTTGCGTTCCGGGATATGGTTCAGGCGATCCTGGGCGCTGTAGAAGCGCGAGAAGTGCTGGCCGACAATCTCTTCGGCCACGTAGCCTTTGGCGCGCTGCGCGCCGGCGTTCCAGTTTTCGACATTGCCGTCGAGGTCGAGCATGTAGATGGCGTAGTCCGTTACGCCTTCAACTAATAAACGGAAACGCTGCTCCTGTTCCTGTTGTTTACGCTGCTGCGCCTGCTGTTCGGTGCAGTCGCGGGTGATTTTGGCAAAGCCCAGCAGTTCGCCGTACTCATCGCGGATGGCGTCGATCACCACGTGCGCCCAGAAGGCGCTGCCGTCCTTGCGATAGCGCCAGCCTTCGGTTTCATAGCGCCCGGTGGCGGTGGCGATGGCCAGACCGCGCTGCGGCGCGCCGTTGCGCCGATCCTCTTCACTGTAAAACAGCGCAAAATTCTTCCCGACGATCTCTTCGGGGGTATAGCCTTTGGCGCGTTGCGCCCCGGTGTTCCAGTTAGCCACCGTGCCATCCGGCTTAATCATGTAGATGGCGTAATCCACCACGCTCTGCACCAGTAGCCGGTACATTACGTCAGAGTTATTGTTCATTGTTGTTCGCCTATGCTGGCCTGGTCTCGATGCGCAGTTAAGATAATTCTTAATCTTCAGGCAGACTTAAACGCAAAAGCGCATCGCTTACAAGCGCAAATCATCCGCAGACAAAAGTTGGTAGTGTGGTTATCGGCAGTGGCGAGAAAATGTTCAGTGGGATAGTGGATTTATTGCGCAAAGTTGACAGCACGCCACACGGAGATTCTCCGGCGGCGTGCTGTCAGGTGGCATTAACTGACGTCATCTGGCGCGTTCAGGTTAAATGCATGCCGATATAGCGTTCATAACGCGCGGGTTTTACGCGTGACAGATCGACCAGCACCAGGCCATCAATACAGTGATTGAAATCCGGATCGCTGCCGAAATCGATAAACTGCACGCCGCCCGGCTCGCACACTTCCGAATACTGTTTGTACAGCGTCGGAATCGCGGTACCGAGATTAGCCAGCAAATGCTTGAGACGCCGCAAATCGTCGGCATAGTTATCGCCGGTGAACTGCGCCAGCACCTCCGGCAGCGACGCCGGATAAGGGCGGCGTGATTTCGCCAGCGGCAGATCGGTCGGAAAGTAGAGACGGTAAAACGCCACCAGCAGATCGCGCGCCGCCAGCGGCATGGTGCCGGAGATTGATACCGGGCCAAACAGGTAGCGCGTCTGCGGATAGCGCGCAATGTAAGCGCCGATGCCCATCCATAAATAATCCAGCCCGCGCTTGCCCCAGTAGGCCGGCTGAATGAAGCTGCGCCCCAGTTCCAGCCCCTGCTGAATAATCGGCAGCATGCGCTCGTCATAGTGGAACAGGCTGTCGCTGTAGATGCCCTGCAGCCCGCGCCGTGCCAGCTGCTCGGCGCCGGGAATAAAACGGTAGGCCCCGACAATCTCCAGCGCCTCGTCATCCCATAAAATCAGGTGATAGTAATCATCGTCATACTTGTCGAGATCGCGCCGCCTGCCGCTGCCCTCGCCCACCGCACGGAAGGCGATTTCGCGCAGCCGGCCCAGTTCACGCAGCAGCGGCACCCAGCTGGCCCCGTTGCGCCGCCACAGGTAAATCTGTTTGCCGTCCGGCAGCGTCCCGAGCCGTTCACTCTCCAGCAACGCTTTTTTCAGCTCAGCGCGATCTTCCGGGCGGGCGATGGCGGCTTCGGTAAGAAACAGACCGCGCCGTCCCTGACCGATGCGGTACAGATGCTTGCGCAGCCGCTTCGCCAGCTCTTTGCCCGGCGTATGGCCATCGTGCCAGTTGGCGAAGGGAATCTGCTCGCCGATATGCAGTTTGATGCGCGTGCCGCGCTGGCGGAACATTTCGCGCACCAGCATCAGCAGCGCCAGCGGTGCCGCCACCTTCGCCGCGGCGTAAAACGCCAGGCTGTTACGTCCTACCACGTGCACCGGTACCAGCGGCGCGCGGGCGCGGGCGGCCAGGCGCAGAAAACTGTGGTGCCAGTGACGGTCACGCACGCCGCGGCTCGACAGGCGCGAGACTTCACCGGCCGGGAAGATAATCAGCGCGCCCTGGTTGTCGAGATGCTGCTGCATGCGCGTCAGCTGCTCGCGGCTGGTGCGGTTGCCCATGTTATCCACCGGCAGCATCAGGTTGTTGATGGGTTCCAGCATCATCAGCATGCGGTTGGCAACGATTTTCACGTCGCGCCGCACCTGCGATACCGCCGCCAGCAGCGCCAGGCCGTCCAGCGCGCCAAGCGGATGGTTGGCGACGATCACTACCGGCCCGTGCGTCGGGATCTGTTCAAGGTCGCGTTCGCTGAGCTCACAGCGCACATCCAGGTGCTCCAGCACCTGCTCCACCATATCCACCCCTTTCAGATGCGGATAGCGCTGGGCAAAGTCCTGAAACTCCTGTTCACGCACCGCCCACTTCAGCAGGCTTTTCTGCCAGTGCGCCGGTTGCTGGCCTGGCCAGTAAGTATTGAGAAGCTGATCAACGGAAAACATGGTGCACCTTTTTATACGCAGCGGTTTATTCCCCTGACGTTAAAACGGCTTGTTTTCAGATTTATGACCACGGCAGATGCGGACAGGAAAAAGTATCGGCGCGCTTTGTGCTGGCGCATAAAAAAGTCAAATTTACCTTAAATGAAAATTTTCCAGACAGGACTTAAATCTTATTCTTAAGACCCGTGAATTAATCTGGTCACACCTCTGCTAATGAATTTTCATCGGTGTTTATTCCTTGCGTTCTTTTTTTGTTTATTTTTGGACTACACATATGATTCATTCGGTATTTATAGTTGATGACCACCCATTAATCTGTGCGGGTATTCAGGCACTGCTGCACGCTTATGACTATTCGGTTGCGGGCATTGCCAACAAAGGCGATTTATTGATTAGCGAATTACATCATGCGCAGCCAGACGTGGTGCTGCTGGACCTGACCATGCCCGGCCGCGCGGGCATTCCGCTGATTGCCGACATTAAACGTATTTTGCCGCAGCAAAAAATCATTGTTTTTACCGCCTCAGAAAGCCTGTTTTATCAACGCTGTTGCCTGCAGTTAGGGGTAGAAGGCTATGTGTGTAAACGCGGCGATTTGGAAACTTTATTGACAGCAATAAAAGAAGTCGAGCGCGGAAAACGTTTTTATCCGGTCACGCACAGTGCAGCGGATGCCGCCGAACTGATTGAAAGCGAGAAATTGATGAGTTTAACGCGCCGCGAATTGATTGTGCTGGTGAAACTGGCCTCCGGGATGAGTAATAAAGAGATCGCCTCACAATTACAGCTGAGCAGTAAAACCATCAGCACTTATAAAATTAAAATTCTGCGTAAGCTCGGCCTGAAAGGGATTAGCGGAATTAATACGGCGGCGCGCGCCAATGAGCTGGTGTGAGTCAAACCCGGCCCGGTCCGCCAGCGTGACGACCGGGCAGCAGGTCAGAGCTTGAGCGGCGGCAGCTGAGAGAACACGCTCAGCAACCCTTTGCTCCACAGCTGGCGGATCTGGGAAAAGTAGGGATGCTGTTCGGTGATGTGGTACTGCTCGCTGTCGCTAAAGCTGTCGCTGTGGTAAACCATCGCGTCGAGCGGCAGGCCGACGGAGATGTTACTCGCCAGCGTCGAATCCATGGAGATCAGCGCACACTGCATCGCCTGGCTGAGCGAGGTCTCATAGCGCAGCACGCGATCAATTATTGGCTTACCGTATTTGCTCTCACCAATCTGGAAGTACGGCGTGTCGACGCTGGCTTCAATAAAGTTGCCCTGCGGATAGATCTGGAACAGCCGCGGTTCTTCGCCGCGAATCTGCCCGCCCAGCAGCAGCGTGCCGCCAAACTCCTCGCCGTCGCGCGCAATCACTTCACGCAGCGTGGCGCCTACCAGCAGCGCAATGTCGTACAGTGAACGCCCGTTGAGCAGATTGGGTTGTTCGCTGTCGTTACAGTTGCGCCGCAGCAGGCTCATCACGCTCTGCGTCGTCGCCAGATTGCCGGCGCTTTGCAGCACCAGCGTGCGCTCATCATCCACCTGAAACACATGCAGTTTGCGAAACGAGGAGATATGATCCACGCCCGCATTGGTGCGTGAATCCGAGACAAAAATCATCCCGGCCGATAAACGCATTGCCACACAATAAGTCATAGTTACGCCTGTTCCGATTACTGCTGCCCGTGCACCTGTTGCACCGCAGCCACCGCCAGCATATCTTCACCGCCGCCGCCCAGACGAATGCCGCGCACCGGACAGGCATCGAGATAGTCGACACCCACCGCCAGCCGCAAATGCTGCCGCGTACTGCGCGTGTTATTGGTGATATCAAAGCTGTGCCAACTGCCATCCAGCCAGGCTTCAACCCAGGCATGAGTAGCAACGTGTTCAACGTTGTCAGTATACAGATAACCACTGACGTAGCGCGCCGGGATCCCCAGGCTGCGACAGCAGGCGAGAAACACGTGGCTGTGATCCTGGCAAACGCCGCTGCCGGCGGCAAACACTTTCGCCGCACTGTCGCTCACCGCAGTGCTGCCGGGCCGGTACGGCATCTTCAGCAGCAGCTCGTCCATCAGCTTCTCCAGGCTGGCGAGCGGTTTTTCCGCCTGCCAGTAGCGCCGGGCGAAGTCGCGGATCGCCGCGTCCGGCTGGGTCAGCGGCGTAGCGCGCAAAAACACCAGCGGCGACAGCGTCGACTGCGGATCCGGCGCCAGCTCGCTGGCATCCAGAATCTCGACCACGCCGCGCGCGGCAATCTCCAGCAGCTGATGCGGCCTGTCCAGCGTCAGCACGTGCAGCACGTTGCCGTAAGCATCCAGCGTGCGCGTCGCCTCACACGGCAGATCGAGCTGCCACGACAGCACCTGCTGGTGCACCGAATTCTGCGGCGTCAGGCGCAGATACTGGGTGCTGAGTTTTACCTGCTGCTCATAGGCGTACCAGGTTTTATGCTCAATGTTCAGTCTCATTTCGCCTCCAGATAGGTGTGATTGATGCTCTCCGCCAGCGCGTTGATGCGGCTGAGAAAATGGTCCAGCCACGGCTGCAGGCCGTCGCGCGTCAGGCTTTCCCAGGTGCTGAAGCGCATCTCCGCCAGCAGGACGGTACTGAGATAGCGCGGGCGATCTTCGCCGCTGCTGCCAATCTGCTCCAGCTGGCTGGCGATCTCTTCAATGCAGGAGTGCAGCGAGCGCGGACTTTCGCTGCGCAGGATCAGCATTTCGTTGACCAGCGGCGGCATCAGTTGCTGCTTAAAGATGGCGTTGTAGGCCTCGCGCGCCGACACCGCGCGCAGCAGACTGTCGAGGCAGTAATATTCCCGCACCGTGTCGGGATGCTGCTCCAGCAGCTGCTGGTTAACGCTCAGCAGCCGCGCGGTGCCGTCGCTGCGCTCCATCAGCGTGCCAAGCCGGATAAAACGCAGCGCATCGCCGCGCAGCAGCGTGCCGGACATCGCGCCGCGAAACAGATGCGAACGCTCTTTCACCCAGTCGAAGAAGCTGTCGGCACCGGCCGGCGAGATGCCGCGGCGGCGCGTGTTGCGCATCTCAATCCACGTCGAGTTAATGCTCTCCCACACTTCGGATGAGAGGCTGCCGCGCACCGCGTGCGCGTTGTTCCACGCCGCCTGCCAGCAGCTGAAAATACTGCTCGGGTTGCGCTCATCCAGCGCGAAGAAGTTGAACAGCTGCGGCATGGTGCAGCGCCCGTTGAGGGTTTCAAACAGCTGACGCGTACCGGTCAGGTTGAGCGGCAACAGCAGTTCGTCGCCCTGGCGATTGCGCACCGGCATCAGCGACAGGCGATGGGTCACATCCAATACCCGGGCAAGTTGTTCTGCACGCTCCAGATAGCGCGCCATCCAGTAAAGGCCACTGGCCGTCCGGCTTAGCATGATGTGTCATCCTCCAGCACCCAGGTGTCCTTGGTGCCGCCGCCCTGCGACGAGTTCACCACCAGCGAGCCTTCGGTCAGCGCCACGCGCGTCAGGCCGCCCGGCACCAGCCGGATATCCGCGCCGTACAGCGCAAAAGGCCGCAGATCGATATGGCGCGGCGCCAGACCGTTGTCGATAAAGGTCGGGCAGGTGGAGAGCGACAGCGTATCCTGCGCGATGTAATTATCCGGCCGCGCCAGCAGCCGTTCGCGGAACTCGCTCAGCTGCTGCTGGCTGGCAACCGGACCAATCAACATGCCGTAACCGCCGGCACCGTGCACCTCTTTCACCACCATCTGCGCCAGATTGGCCAGCACGTAGCTCAGATCCTGCGGCTTGCGGCACTGCCAGGTGGGCACATTATTGAGGATCGGATCTTCATCAAGGTAGTAGCGGATCATTTCCGGCACGTACGGGTAGATCGACTTGTCATCGGCGACGCCGGTGCCGATCGCATTCGCCAGCACCACATTGCCGGATCGGTATACCGACAGTAATCCCGGCACGCCGAGCATCGAATCCGGCCGGAAGGCGAGCGGATCGAGAAAGGCGTCATCCACGCGGCGATAGATCACATCCACTTTGCACGGCCCGGCGGTGGTGCGCATCAGCACCGCGCCGTCTTTGACGAACAGATCGGCGCTCTCCACCAGCTCCACGCCCATCTGCTGGGCGAGAAAACTGTGTTCGAAGTAGGCGCTGTTGAAACGTCCCGGCGTCAGCACCACCACCACCGGATCGTTAACCGGCGAGCTTTCGCGCAGCGTCTGCAACAGGTGCGACGGATAACGCTCCACCGGCGCGATATGCTGCGCGGCAAACAGCTCCGGATAGAGGCGCATCATCATTTTGCGGTTTTCCAGCATGTAGGAGACGCCGGACGGCGTGCGCAGATTATCCTCCAGCACGTAATAGTCGCCGTCGCTGTTGCGTACCATATCGACACCGGTAATGTGCGCGTAGATCTGGCGATGCAGATCGACATCCTGCATACAGGGCTGATACTGATCGTTAACCAGCACCTGCTCGGCCGGCACGATGCCGGCTTTGAGAATATATTGCTGATGGTAGATATCGTGCAGGAAGGCGTTGAGCGCCTGAACGCGCTGGCGAATGCCGCGTTCCAGCATCGCCCATTCGCTGGCAGGAATGATGCGCGGCACGCTGTCGAACGGGATCAGCCGCTCGGCACCGCCATCGTCACCGTAGACGTTGAAGGTGATGCCAACGCGATGAAACAGCAGTTCTGCCTCTTCACGTTTGCGCGCCACCGCCTCTTTGTCCGCCTGTTGTAACCATTCCCAGTAATGCTGGTAGTGAGCGCGGTGCTGACCGTCGCTCTGCAACATCTCATCGTAGAAGGTTGATGCTATCTGGTCGCGTGCTTTCATGATTTACCCGGCGCTTGTCAGAGGACCTGACTTCTCTCCTGCACAAAGTGTGCCAGAGGCCCGCCGCCGCAACGGCACGCGCGCCCCGAAAGCGGAGCCGCGCCGGATAATCCTTGCCTTGCACCTTACTGGTGCATCAGCTGCTGCGCCACTGGCAGCCAGATTTCGGTCATTGCTCCTTCGCCGCCGGTAAACGGGTCGCGATCCGGCAGCGGCACGCGCTGGATCTGCTCTTTCGACGCGCGCAGCCGGGAAGGTTCGTCGCGCACGGTTTCCGGTGACATCCCTTCAGGATAGGCGCCAACGGTGAAAAAGTCGTCGGAGGCAAACACCTGTTTATGGCCCACGCCGGCCGGGATCAGCACCGCATCCCCCTCACGCAGCGTCACCATGCGGCCGCTGTCGCCGCCAAACAGCACTTCCGCCCAGCCCGCGCCGACGCCCAGTACCTCATGGGTATTGGGATGATAGTGGGTGTAAGGAAAAATCGGCGCGCGCCACGCCGCAGGCCAGCCGCTGGCGCTAAAGGTTTTTTCAAACCAGGCCGCGCTGTCCTCCTCCTCTTCCGGCACCACGCACGGCCAGATGATCAGCGGCAGCGGATTATTGGGTACACCGCCGGACGGCAGCGATAACATTAAATGCTGCGGGTTACCTGACGATCCCGCGGAAAAGGTACCGGCGGCGAAAGACATCAGTAACAGCAGACTGGAAGATTGGGCAGACATACTCTTTCTCCGGATAGCCACGTTGCCTAATTGTGGCAAAGCCACCGGGCATTGCAATGTGCGCACACCGGCAAAATTCACATAAAAGAATGATTTAGCTTACTAAAGCCAAATTACTTATTAACATATTTAACATTTCGTGGCATGCCGTGGCGCGCCTCGTTTACCCGGCGTCTGCCGCAGCAAAAAACAGGCAAAAAAAAACCGGTGGATTTCGCCACCGGTAGAATCAACAGTTGATTCAAAGGCACTGACAGGTTATCGCAGGCGGTCAGCGATGGGTTTCACCACGTTCTCCCCTTCGCGACCATAAAACTGAAACAGCGTCTCGGCTGCCGCCTCGGTGAGCACCATGATTTCAATGCGGCGGTTACGTGCGCTGAGCGGATCGGCTTTGTCCAGCGGCATACGGGATGACATGGCATTCACCTGCAGCACGCGCGTGCTTTCCAGCCCGCCGCGCTCCAGCGCACGCCGCGCCGCCAGCGCACGGTCACCGGAGAGATTCCAGTTGTTGTACGCCGCGTTGCCGCTGTACTGTGCGGCGTCGGTGTGGCCGCTGATCATGATTTTGTTGTCGATGCGGTTAAACACCGGACCGAGTTCGGTCAGCAGGCGCTGATAAAATGGCGTCAGCACTGCGCTGCCGCGCGGAAACATCATGCGATCCTGGTCATCCTGAATCAGGATACGCAGCCCCTGCGGCAGGGTTTCCAGCGTCAGCAGGTTCTGGGCGTGATAGCTATTGATGATGCTCTGGATCTGCTGGCGCAGCTGCGCCAGCTCGGCGTCGGAGCGCGACAGCACGCTATCCAGGTCTTCCTGCGGCTGGCTGGCGTTACTGTTGCTGTCGCTGTTTTCCGCGCTGGTGTCACTGACGGTGGCGCCCTCGGTCGGCGGCGCAATCGCCAGCGTTTCACCAATGATGGCGGAGCCGCGTCCGGTTTCGACATCGAACGGATTAAAGCCGGAACCGTTAAACACCGAAGTGCCGTTGAGCTGCGCGACAATCTCCTTACGCTCGTCTTCGGTGACGGCGCCCATGATCCACAGCACCATAAACAGCGCCATCATCGCCAGCGTGAAGTCGGCAAAGGCCACCTTCCATGCGCCGCCGTGAGCCCCGTGATGCGCTTTCCTGCCGCCGCGTTTAATGATCAACTTTGTGGTGGTGACCAAAGGGGCCGAGCGTATTTCTGAAGTGTCGGCGCGCTTTACCCTCGACGCGCTGCCGGGCAAACAGATGGCGATCGACGCCGATCTTAACGCCGGGCTGATCAATCAGGAACAGGCGCGCGTGCGGCGTCAGGATGTGGCCAACGAGGCGGACTTCTACGGCGCGATGGACGGTGCCTCCAAGTTTGTGCGCGGTGACGCCGTCGCCGGCATCATGATCCTGCTGATCAACGTACTGGGCGGCATCCTGATCGGCGTGTTCAAACACGGTTTACCGGCCGGCCAGGCGTTCGAACAGTATGTGCTGCTGACCATCGGTGACGGTCTGGTGGCGCAGATCCCGTCGCTGTTGCTGTCGACGGCGGCGGCGATCATCGTGACGCGCATCAGCGACGGCGCTGACATGGGCGAGGAAGTGAAGTCGCAGCTGCTGGCGAAACCGGCCACGCTGTATACCGCCGCGGGCGTGATGTTTGTGCTGGCGATTGTGCCGGGCATGCCGCACATGGTGTTCCTCGTCTTCACCGCCCTGCTGCTGTTCGCCGCGTGGCGTCAGAGCCGCGTGGTGCAGAAGCCGACGCAAAGCCATGTCGACATGGAGGCGATCAATCAGGCGCTGGCGCAGCCGGACGAACAGCCGACCATCAGCTGGGACAATATTCCGCTGGTCGAGCCCATCGGCCTTAACCTGGGCTACAAGCTGGTCACGCTGGTGGATAAAGGCAAAGGCGCGCCGCTGACCCAACGTATGCGCGGCGTGCGTCAGGTGGTGTCAGAAACCAGCGGCGTGCTGCTGCCGGAGATCGCCCTGCGTGAAGATTTCCACTTAAAGCCGTCGCAGTACGCCATCAAGATCAACGGCGTTCGCACCGCGGTGGGAGAAGTGCACGCCGACCGCCTGATGGCGCTGCCGACGCCGGATCAGTACGGCGAGATCGACGGCCTGCTGGATACCGATCCCGCATACGGTATGGCGGTGACCTGGATCCTGCCGGAGCAGAAAGCCAAAGCGCTGAATCTGGGATATCAGGTAGTCGACTGCGCCAGCGTGGTGGCCACGCACGTCAACAAAGTGGTGCGCGAAAACCTGCCGGAGCTGTTCAACTACGATGATATTACTCAGCTGCATCAGCGGCTGGCGAGCGTGGCGCCGAAGCTGTCAGAGGATCTCAACGCCGCGGTGAACTACAGTCTGCAGCTCAAGGTGTATCGTCTGCTGCTCAACGATCAGGTATCGCTCAAGGACATCACCACCATTGCCACCACGCTGCTGGAGAGCGTGGCGATCACCAAAGATCCGATCCTGCTGACCTCCGATGTGCGTTATGCGCTGCGCCGCGCCATGGTGGCGGCGATTGCGCCGGACAACAAACCGCTGTCGGCCTATACGCTGGATAACAACCTGGAAAACCTGCTGTTGGCAGCGCTCAATCAGGCGCAGCAGGGCGGCAAAGTGGCGCTGGACAGCTTCCCGGTCGACCCTAACATTCTCACCCAGCTGCAGAGCACGCTGCCGGTGATGATGGAGCAGCTGAAAGCGCAGAACCTGACGCAGGTGCTGCTGGTAACGCCGCAGCTGCGGCCGCTGATTGCACGCTACGCCCGGCTGTTCGCCAGCGGGCTGAATGTGCTGTCGTATAACGAGGTGCCGGACGATGCCAATCTGCAGATTGTCGGGCAGGTGAGCTGATGCGTTGCGGAAAACTGTTATAAAAAAACACCGCTGATCTGTCTCTGCCGCCCTTCACTGTTATGTGGTTTACTGGCAGGCAGTGATATTCAGAGGTGAATAATGGACGCGATTAAACAAATTCTGATCGATGAAATCGACACGCTCAACCGCGAAGAGCGGCGCGATAATCTGCCGCGTTTTAGCTTTAACTTCCTGAAAACCCATCCGGGGCTGTGGGGCGTGATGTACCTGTGCTACGGCCTGTGCGTGGCGCTGATTTTCTCGACCGAGATGCTCGGCTGGCCGGCCTTCTGGTTCGCCACGGTGTTCGTGCTGGTGATGAGTTTTCTGATGTTGCTGGACATCAACCCGAAATACCGCTTCGAGGACATCGATACGCTGGATTTGCGCGTGTGCTATAACGGCGAGTGGTATTACGTGCAGCCGGTCTCACAGCAGGCGCTGGACAAGATCCTGGAGAATCCGGGCACGCCCGAGCGCGTGCGCAGCGGCATCGATCGCCTGATGCAGCAGAAAGGAGAAGTGGATTTTTATGATGTCTACTACCTGACCTGGGGCCATCAGCGCGCCGCGAAGATCTGATCGGGCAAATTCATTCCTGCTTCCATGGTATTTATAAGCCCTTGATGACTCACTGCTTAATTACTACCCCCAGCGTCTTTATACAGAGGGTATGCGAAGCTAAAGAGGGTAGTAAGACAACGCCTGAAGGCTGGGTCAGGAAGTTTCGCCGCGCGCACCAAATCAAAACGCTGGCACGCCGCTGTGAAAGCGCAGCTCAGCGTCCGGTTCGCTGATCAAGCGCGCTTCTGCTGCCCCAATCGCCCGCACGCGCGGCGCGATATCCTTCGGTGAAATCTGTGCCGCCAGCGTCAGGTAATCCTGATAGTGGCGCGCTTCGGAACGCAGCAGCGAGATGTAAAACTTCTCCAGCTGCGCATCTAGGTACGGCGCCAGGCTGGCGAAGCGCTCGCAGGAACGCGCTTCGATATACGCCCCGCAAATCAGTTTATCCACCAGCGTATCCGGTTCATGGGTAGTCACTTCACGCAGCAGCCCTTTGGCGTAGCGGCTGGCGGTGATCTTGCGATAGGGCAAACCGCGCGCCTGCATGATTTCCCACACCTGATAAAAATGGTGCAGCTCCTCTTTGATCAGCAGCACCATCTTTTCCACCATCTCATCAGCCCACGGCAGTTCATTGCGCACAATGATGCTTTTGCTGAGATTCTTGTGGGCATTGATGAAATCGCTGTCGTGATTCTCGCCGAAAATAAAATCTTCGTACGGCTGCAGCCACGCCAGAATCGCGTCGCCACTGGGTTTATCCGCGACGTATTTGCGGATCAGCCACACTGCGGTCTGCGCCGCTTTCAACTCGCATACCATGTGATCGGTAAGCAGCAGCGTAAGATTTTCCGGCTTGCGCGCTTCATCAATCCACGCCTGCGGCGTGCGGCACTGTAAAAACTGGTGAATGGGGTCTAATAGCGAAGCGTAATTCATCGGAGATTCTTTGCTGGCAGGAAAATTACCGGGCGGCATGTGCCGCCCGTCAGGGCTTAGTGACGTACACCGTCATCGTCTTCGTCGTCGATCTCTTCGCCGTCGTCTTCATCTTCGGCATCCGGATCTTCAAAGTAAGTGCCCCAGCCGTCGTAATCGACGTTGTATTTCCTGACCAGATTCACCAGCTGCTCGACCTGCGCGTCAATCAGCTCCGGCTTCAGCGCCGATTCGCTCAGGATGTCGACGCACATCACGGTGCTGCCGTCTTCCAGCTCCAGCTCTTCCGGCTCGGTGACTTCATAGCCCAGCTTGAACGCGTCAACCGCGGCCTTTTCCAGCGAGTCGAAGTTGTTGCAGGAGAGATGATGCTCGATGGTGTAAAGCGCATCCGGATCGCTGCCGTCTTCCAGCAACTCTTCAATGATCAGGCGGGTTTCTTCGCGCTGTTCTTCCAGCAATGCTTCATATGCCATGTGCGTGTCCTCAAAATGTTCGACGTGAATGCAATTATTTTCCCACACTGCCTCGCGCGCCACTACACAAAACAGAAAGTTTCTTAACGCCGGGGTTGAAAATGCATATTCATACGGTTAGATTGAATTTTAATTCATTATTGATCCATATCTGGAGCGCTGTATGAGTCAGCTGTATTCGAGACATTTCCTGAGATTGCTGGATTTCACCCCAGCTGAAATCGCCAACCTGCTCAATCTCGCAGGTGAATTAAAACACGCAAAGAAAAATGCCACTGAAACCCAGTACCTGAAAGGCAAGAATATCGCGCTCATCTTCGAAAAAGACTCGACCCGTACCCGATGCTCTTTCGAAGTTGCCGCATACGATCAGGGCGCTAACGTCACCTATCTCGGTCCGAGTGGCAGCCAGATCGGCCATAAAGAGTCGATGAAAGATACCGCGCGCGTACTGGGACGTATGTATGACGGCATTCAATATCGCGGCTACGGTCAGGCGCTGGTAGAGACGCTGGCCGAACATGCCGGCGTGCCGGTGTGGAACGGCCTGACCACCGAGTTCCATCCGACGCAGCTGCTGGCTGACCTGCTGACCATGCAGGAGCATCTGCCGGGCAAAGCGCTGAACGAGATGACGCTGGTGTACGTCGGCGATGCGCGCAACAACATGGGCAACAGTATGCTGGAAGCAGCAGCGCTGGTGGGGCTGGATCTGCGGCTGGTGGCACCGAAAGGCTGCTGGCCAGAAGAGGAGCTGGTGGCGCAGTGCCGCGCGGCAGCGCAGCACACCGGCGGCAAAATCACCCTGACAGAAGAGATTGCCGAAGGCGTGCAGGGTGCTGATTTCATCTATACCGACGTCTGGGTATCGATGGGCGAAGCGAAATCGGTGTGGGAAGAGCGCATCGCCCTGCTGCGTCCTTATCAGGTTAACAGCGCGATGCTGGCGCTGACCGGCAATCCGCAGGTGAAATTCCTGCACTGCCTGCCCGCGTTTCATGATGACCAAACCACGCTCGGACGGCAGATGGCCGAACAGTATGGTCTGCACGACGGCATGGAAGTCAGCAACGAGGTGTTTGAATCCGACCATAGCGTGGTGTTTGACCAGGCGGAAAACCGCATGCACACCATCAAAGCAGTGATGGTGGCGACGCTGAGTCAGCGCTAAGCCTGCACGGCGCAAACGTTTACCTCGCGCGTGATTTCTGCTTGATGCGGCTCAGTGAATGCGTATAATGCGCCACAATTTGCCGGAGGAAACATGCAACAGCGCAGCGCACAATTTGCCGCTCCCGTACGCCTGAATGCAGGCGGCGCACCTGTTTCTTTCCGTCATTCATCGATCGCCAGAAAGCCCCTGTAAAGGGGCTTTTTTTTGTCCGCAATCCGGCAGCGCAGAGGAGAGAGCTATGGCCAACCCGCTATATCGCAAGCACATTATTTCCATCAACGACCTCAACCGCGATGAGCTGGAGCTGGTGCTGCATACCGCCGCCCAGCTGAAAGCCCATCCGCAGCCGGAGCTGCTGAAACACAACGTTATCGCCAGCTGCTTCTTTGAGGCTTCAACGCGCACCCGCCTGTCGTTTGAAACCGCGATGCACCGGCTGGGCGCGTCGGTGGTGGGGTTTGCCGACGGCAGCAACACCTCGCTGGGCAAGAAAGGGGAAACCCTCGCCGATACCATCTCGGTGATTGGCACCTATGTGGATGCCATCGTGATGCGCCATCCGCAGGAAGGGGCGGCGCGGCTGGCCACGGAGTTCTCGGGCGGCGTGCCGATCCTTAACGCCGGTGACGGCGCCAACCAGCACCCGACGCAGACGCTACTCGATCTGTTCACCATCCGGGAAACCCAGAGCCGCCTCGATAACCTCAACGTGGCGATGGTTGGCGACCTGAAATATGGCCGCACCGTGCATTCGCTGACCCAGGCGCTGGCGAAGTTCAGCGGCAACCGCTTCTACTTCATCGCACCGGATGCGCTGGCGATGCCGTCCTACATCACCGATATGCTGGATGAACAGAACATTGCCTGGTCGCGCCACGACAGCATCGAAGAAGTGATGCCGGAGCTGGATATTCTCTACATGACGCGCGTACAGAAAGAGCGTCTCGATCCCTCAGAGTATGCCAACGTGAAAGCGCAGTTCATCCTGCGGGCGGCCGATCTGGCCGGCGCGCGCGATAACATGAAGGTGCTGCATCCGCTGCCGCGCATTGATGAGATCACCACCGATGTCGACAGCACGCCGCACGCCTGGTATTTCCAGCAGGCCGGCAACGGCATCTATGCCCGCCAGGCCCTGCTGGCGCTGGTACTGAATAGCGAACTGGCACTGTAAGGAGCAGAACGATGACCCACGATAACAAACTGCAGGTTGAAGCCATCAAACGCGGCACGGTGATTGACCACATTCCGGCGCAGGTCGGCTTTAAGCTACTGTCACTGTTCCGCCTCACTGAAACCGATCAGCGCATCACCATCGGCCTTAATCTGCCGTCGGGCGAGATGGGGCGTAAGGATCTGATCAAAATCGAAAATACTTTTCTGACTGATGATCAGATCAATCAGCTGGCGGTGTACGCGCCACACGCCACGGTGAATCGCATTGATGAGTATGAAGTGGTGGCGAAGATTGCACCAACGCTGCCGGAACGCATCGAACGCGTGCTGACCTGCCCCAACGGCAACTGCATCAGCCGCAGCGAGCCGGTGTTCTCCAGCTTTGCGGTGAAGCAGCGCGATGACGATGTGCACCTGAAGTGTAAATACTGCGAGAAAGAGTTCGCGCGCCACGTGGTGCTCGGTCACTGGTAATCGCCCGTTTCCTCCCTATAATGGGGCGAACATTTTCGCGGCGGGCAAGGGTTCGCCGCGCATGCCTAAGGAGAAACAATGTCTCGCGAAATCAGTACTGAAAAAGCCCCGGCAGCGATTGGCCCGTACGTCCAGGGCGTGGATCTCGGCAGCATGATCATCACCTCCGGCCAGATCCCGGTCGATCCGGCCACCGGTACGGTTCCGGACGACATCGCCGCGCAGGCGCGCCAGTCACTGGAGAATGTGAAGGCGATTGTGCTGGCCGCTGGCCTGCAGGTGGACGACATTGTGAAGACCACCGTGTTCGTCAAAGACCTGAACGATTTCGCCACGGTCAACGCCACCTATGAAGCGTTTTTCACCGAGCATCAGGCCAGCTTCCCGGCGCGCTCCTGCGTGGAAGTGGCGCGTCTGCCGAAAGACGTGAAGATTGAGATCGAAGCCATCGCGGTACGCCGCTGATTTAGCTGTCATCAATCACACAGCATGCAGGGGGCGTATCCGTGCGCACCTGGCGAGATCGCCAGGTCGTCATCAATGACGACCCTGCATAGTTCGTGAATTCCGATCTTCCCTATCTCGACGATCGCAGCAGTTTCTCCAGCGGTCGCACCAGCGCCAGCACCGTTTCATCCTGCACCTGCGCCGCCGCATCCAGCCGGGCGTGCATCTGCGCCACCTCGCCTGCGCCATAGGCCTGGTTGCGCTCCAGCGCATTCACCAGATCCAGCCCCATCCGGCTCAGCTCAGCGACCTGACGCACCTGCGGCTGCAGCGCTTTCAGCTGATAGTTGCCCAGCACCAGCGGCATCACTGCATCGCTGTTGCGCTGCCAGCGCTGCAGCTGATGGCGCAGGGCGCTGGCGGCAGCATGATCGCCGCGATTGGCGATCAGCGCATCCACCTGCTTATCCAGCAGGCGCACCGGCTCGCTCTCAGCCGGCAGCACGTCCGCCAGCCGGTTCAGCGGCTCAAAATAGTCATAATGCCCGGCCTGAAACTTCAGGTGCTGGCGGGTGTAATACTGCGCGGGTTCCAGCACTTCCGCCAGCACGCGCAGCGGAGTGATATCGCTGCTGTTGGCCAGCCGCATCATCTGCACCTCGGCCTGCTGATGCTGCTGCAGGCCGACTGACACCGTCCCCCAGCGATCAATCGCGCTGAGCCGCTGGTACATATTCTCGCTGTCGGTCACATCCTGCGCCGACCACAGCCGCTCCGCCACCACAAAGGCGCGCGGCCACAGCCGCGTATCAATCACCCGGCTATTCACGTTCTCCGCCCACAGCGCCGCTTCACCGCCCAGCAAATCACGCTGCAGCTGAGCGGGCGTGGGCAGTACCGGGGCAATACCGGCCGGTATCTGCGCCAGCCTGCTGCCTGTGGTCGGATAGCGTACGTTGCCCACCAGCACGTAGCCGGTCAGGCTGTCACGCGTCAGCGTCACCACCGGCTGAAACGGCCCCATCCAGCTGTCGACGCTGAAGGTCAGCTGCGTCGGTGATAGCCAGCGAATGTCGCTGACCTGGCGTCGCGCCTTGCCGCTGAAATCGATAAAACCGCGCCAGCCGTTTTTGCCCTCAATCAGGGTGAAACTGCCCTGCACCGCGCTGCCTTTCAGACGCGGCATAGTGAACTGCCAGCTTTGCGCCTGATCGTCGGCGCGCAGTTGATCGACGCCGTTCAGCCCCTGCGGCCAGAGCTCGTTGCGATAGTGATACGCGGCGCTCTGCGGCTGGTCGAGATAAAAACCGGTGGAAAGAATGCCGCGATACCCCTGCTTTACCACTTCGCTCAGCGCGTCCTGCCCCTGCCACGACTGAATCACAATACTTTTCGGCAGGTCGGGATGGTACACCTCATCCCAGCCAAGCATGCGCCGCTGATGCGCGGCGAGAATCTTCTCCACCCGCTGGTTGAACCACGCCTGCAGCGCATGGGCGTCCTGCAGGCCGTGGTCGCGCATAAACTGCTGAATCTTCGGTGAGGCGTTCCACTGACTGGGATCGACTTCATCCCCGCCGATGTGAATATAGGGATCGGGAAAGATCGCCGCGACTTCGCCGATCAGCGTGTCGATAAAGCGAAACACCGCTTCATTGCTGGGATCGAGCAAGGGTTTAAACACGCCCCAGCCGCGCTCCATGGCATATGGCCCCGGCGCGCTCATCAGCTCCGGCATCGCTACGGCCAGGGCGGAAGCATGGCCGGGCAGATCGATTTCCGGCACCACGCGCACGCCGCGCTGGGTGGCATAGTGCACCAGCTCGCGCATTTGCTGCTGGCTGTAGAACAGGCCATCACTGGCCTGCTGCTGCAGCTGCGGATAGTGACTGGAAGCAAAGCGCCAGCCCTGATCGTCGGTCAGGTGCCAGTGAAACACATTCATGCGCGCCGCGGCGATACCATCAATCTGCCGCTTGAGGGTTTCCAGCGGCAGGAAATGGCGCACCGGATCGATCAGCACGCCGCGCCACGGGAAGCGCGGCCGATCGTCAATGGTGACAAAGGGAATTTGCGTGCCGCTGGCGGTGTTGGCGATCAGCTGCAGCAGGGTTTCCATGCCGCGCATCGCGCCAAAACGGGTAGGTGCCTGCAGCAGTACGCCACTGCTGCTGACCTCCAGACGGTAGCTTTCGTCGCTGTCCGGTTGCGGTAGCGGATCGACCGCGTCGGCAATCCGGATCTGAATGGCGGGACGATCGCTGGCCGGGCTGGCGGGCAGCAGCGCCCAGCCGGTTTGCCGCGCAATGCGGGCGCGCCAGCGCGCTTCGGCCCCTTCCAGGTGATCGCCGGTGATGTGCAGCGAAAATTGCGGCGTCAGGTTAAACGCGCCACCGCCTGCGGGCTGCGTCACCTGCTGTGGCCACGGCATCAGCGGCAGATCGCCTGCCGGTGCGGCCTGCGTGGAAAACGTCAGGGAACACAAAACGGCCAGCAGCGTACGGGGCAGAAGCATGGTGGGCATCCTTGTAAGGCAAAACGATGGGCCGGAAATGGCGCAAAACGCTCATTAAACCTGTTTCGCAACGCAAAGCAAGTTGCAACCGGCTGAAGTTTGTGCGGCTTAAAACTTTTCAGTGTAGCGGCTGTTGACCACTGCACGGCTTTCAGGCGCTGGCCGCGCTTCTTTGCGACAGGTCAAAAACAGTGCGATTAATTCCCTCTGAAACACCACATGTTGCGATTACACTCCTTAAAATTATCTACATGTAGTTTTCAGCGGAGAAAGGGAAGATGGCAACGGTAGTGATTAAGCGTGACGGTTGCAGGGTGCCATTTGATGCCCGACGCATTGAAGTTGCAGTGCGGGCCGCCGCGCAGGCCGCCCAGGTTGACGACCTGGCCTGGTGCACGACAGTCGCTCAGCAGGTCAGCGCGCAGCTGGCAACGCAGGCTGAAGTCGATATTCGCGACATCCAGTGTGCCGTGGAAGAGGCGCTGATGAGCGGACGCTGGCCACAGCTGGCGCGCGCCTATATCGAATACCGTCACGACCGGGATCTGGCGCGCGAGCAGCGCGGCAAGCTGCACCATGCCATTCGCGGCCTGGTGGAACAGACCAACGCGGCGCTGCTCAACGAAAACGCCAACAAAGACAGCAAAGTGATCCCGACGCAGCGCGACCTGCTGGCCGGCATCGTGGCCAAACATTATGCCCAGCAGCAGTTGCTGCCGCGCGATGTGGTGCTGGCGCACGAGCGTGGGGAAATCCACTATCACGACCTCGACTACTCTCCCTTCTTCCCGATGTTTAACTGCATGCTGATCGATCTGCACGGCATGCTGACGCACGGCTTCAAAATGGGTAACGCCGAGATTGAACCGCCAAAATCCATCGCCACCGCCACCGCGGTGACGGCGCAGATCATCGCGCAGGTCGCCAGCCATATTTACGGCGGCACCACCATTAACCGCATTGACGAAGTGCTGGCGCCATTTGTCACCCTCAGCCTCGAAAAACATCGCCAGATTGCCCGCGAATGGCAAATTGCTGACGTGGAAGCTTACGCGCACGCACGCACGGAAAAAGAGTGCTACGACGCGTTTCAGTCGCTGGAGTACGAGGTTAATACGCTGCACACCGCCAACGGCCAGACGCCGTTCGTCACTTTTGGCTTTGGCCTCGGCACCGACTGGGCGGCGCGCCTGATTCAGCAATCGATTCTGCGCAACCGCATCGCCGGGCTGGGCAAAAACCATAAAACCGCAGTGTTTCCTAAGCTGGTGTTTGCCATTCGCGAAGGCGTCAATCGCCGCGCCGGCGACATCAATTACGACATCAAACAGCTGGCGCTGGAGTGTGCCAGCAAGCGCATGTATCCGGATATCCTCAACTACGACAAAGTGGTGCAAGTCACCGGCTCGTTTAAAACGCCGATGGGCTGCCGCAGCTTCCTCGGCGTTTACGAGGAAAACGGCGAGCAGATTCATGAGGGCCGCAACAACATCGGCGTGATCAGCCTCAACCTGCCGCGCATTGCGTTAGAAGCAAAGGGAGACGAAGCCCGCTTCTGGACGCTGCTGGATGCGCGTCTGGCGCTGGCGAAGCGGGCGCTGATGACCCGCATTGCCCGGCTGGAAAAAACCAAAGCGCGCGTCGCACCGATTCTTTACATGGAAGGCGCCTGCGGCGTACGGCTAAACGCGGACGACGAGGTGGGCAAGATCTTTCGCAACGGCCGCGCCTCGATCTCGCTGGGCTATATCGGTCTGCATGAAACGCTTAACGCGCTAAGCGGCAACGCCGTGCATCCGTATGATGCCGCGCATCTGCGCGCAACCGGCGTGGCGATTGTGACGCATCTGCGCCAGGCGGTGGATGCGTGGAAAGCGGAAACCGGCTACGGCTTTAGCCTGTACAGTACGCCCAGTGAAAACCTGTGCGATCGCTTTTGTCGCCTTGATGCCGCCGAATTTGGCGTGGTGCCGGGCGTGACCGACAAGGGCTATTACACCAACAGCTTCCATCTCGACGTAGAGAAAAAGGTCAATCCGTACGACAAAATCGACTTTGAAGCGCCCTACCCGGCCATCGCTAACGGCGGCTTCATCTGTTACGGCGAATACCCCAACATTCAGCACAACCTGCGGGCGCTGGAAGATGTGTGGGATTACAGCTATGACCGCGTGCCCTATTACGGCACTAATACGCCGATCGATGAATGCTACGAGTGCGGCTTCAGCGGCGAGTTCAGCTGTACCAGCAAAGGCTTTACCTGTCCGTGCTGCGGCAATCACGATCCGGCGCGCGTTTCGGTCACGCGCCGCGTCTGCGGCTATCTTGGCAGTCCGGATGCGCGGCCGTTCAACGCCGGCAAGCAGGAAGAGGTACAGCGCCGCGTCAAACACCTTGATACCGGACAGCTGGGATGATGCACATTCATCGCTACTACGCTGTGGATATCGTGAATGGTCCCGGCACGCGCTGCACGCTGTTCGTCGCGGGCTGCGAACATCAGTGCCGCGGCTGCTACAACCAGAGCACCTGGCGGCCTGACTCCGGCGTGCCGTTTACGCTGGCCATGGAGGAGCAGCTGATCGCCGATCTGCAGGATCAACGCATTCCGCGTCAGGGGCTGTCGCTGAGCGGCGGCGATCCGCTGCATCCGCACAATGTGCCGCATATTCGCCGGCTGGTGAAACGCGTGCGGCGCGACTGTCCGGATAAAGATATCTGGCTGTGGACCGGCTACACCCTGGCGGAGCTGACGGCGGCGCAGCGTGAAGTGATTGCGGAAATCGACGTGCTGATTGATGGACGTTTCATCGAAGCGGAAAAAGATGCGCGGCTGCTGTGGCGCGGCAGCCGCAATCAGACTATCTGGTATCTACGCCAGCCACAGCGCGAGGGTGCCGAGCAGCATGCCGCTGACGGCCACGCCGCAGAAGGCGATCCACAGCGCGCGCGGCGGAAACGCGCGATGCAGCATCAGTAGCGACGGCACGCTGACCGCGGGCAGCGTCACCAGCAGCGCCAGCGCCGGTGCGACGCCCATGCCCGCCAGCATCATGGTTTGCACGATGGGGATCTCGGCGGCGGTCGGGATCACAAACAGGCAGCCGGCGATGGCCATCAGCATCACCCAGAACAGCGTATTCCCCACCGCGCCGTCCGCGTGCGGAAACAGCCAGACGCGCGCGGCGCCGAGCAGCAGCACCGCCACGATGTAGAGCGGAATGGTGTTACAGAACAGCCGCCACATCACGCGCAGCCAGCGCGTCACAAACCGCTCATGGCTTTCTTGCGGCAACAGCGGCGCGGCAACGGCGGTTTCCGGCACGCTGCGCTGCACCAGCATGGCAATCCCCAGCACCATCACCCCACCCGCCACCAGCCGAATGGCGGCAAACTGCCAGCCGAGCACAAAGCCCATAAACACCAGCGTTGCCGGATTAAGCAGCGGATTTGCCAGCCAGAACGCCATCGCCGCACCGCTTGAAACCTGCGCCTGGCGCAGGCCGACGGTCACCGGCGCGGCACAGCAGCTGCACATCATGCCCGGCAGGCCAAAGCCGGTGCCGACCAGCGTGGCCCCCAGCCGGTTGCTGCCCATCAGGCGCAGCAGCCAGCGGCGCGGAATCAGCACCTGCACCAGCGAGCCCAGCACCACACCGAGCACCGCGGCTTTCCACACCGCGAGAAAATAGACCATGGCGTAATCCAGCGCGGCGCGCCACGGCGAATCTGCGGCACTGGCAAGAATAGAGCGGCCGATGGAATGGGTTTCTGCGGCCGTGAAGGCTTTGCCATAGTAAGGCTGCCATTTAACGTACCACAGGCCGATAAGCACCACAGCGAGGAACAGCAGCGGTTTCCACCAGGCGAAGCGGGCCGCTGGTGCAGGTGAGGCGAATTGGGTCATGACCGGTTCCGTATTCAACTGAATAACGTATGCCGCGCGGAGGGCGCGACGCAGATCCCACAGTGTTATTCAGGTTATGCCCGTGTGCCAGCGTCGTCACGCTTAAACTTGATCTGTCTCCGGAATTTAACCAATCCCGCCTGTGCCGGCTGGCTTGCGTTTCCGCGCTCAGGGTCCAGACTTGTCTGTTGAAACGTGTCACGCACAGCAGGTGCGTGACCAGCAAGGAGGAGAAAGATGAGCAAGAAAATAGCGGTTCTGATTACCGATGAATTTGAAGACTCAGAGTTTACCTCACCGGCCGAGGCCTTCACCAAAGCGGGCCATGAAGTGGTCACCATTGAGATGCAGGCGGGCAAAACCGTGAAGGGAAAACAGGGCAAAGCCGAAGTCAAAATCGACAAGGATATTGACCATGTCAGCCCGGCCGAGTTCGACGCGCTGTTGCTGCCCGGTGGTCATTCGCCTGACGCGCTGCGCGGTGACGATCGCTTTGTCACCTTTACTAAAGAGTTTGTCGCCAGCGGCAAACCGATTTTCGCCATCTGTCACGGTCCGCAGCTGCTGATCAGCGCGAACGGCGTGCGCGGTCGCAAAATGACCTGCGTGAAAGCTATCGCCATCGATCTGCGCAATGCCGGCGCGGACTTTTACGATAAAGAGGTGGTGGTTGATGATGACAAGCTGGTTACCAGCCGCACGCCTGAAGACCTGCCCGCGTTTAACCGCGAATCCCTGCGCATTCTGAACGCAGCGTAAGGCGGTCGCCCGGTGCGCCTCTGCGCGTGCCGGGCTAACGCTGCCAGACAATCTTTTTGCCAAACCCCAGCGCGTTATCGGTCATTTTCAGCTCATCCAGCGTAATTTCCCACAGCGGCGCGGTGACTTTTTTTGCCACCGGAAAGCGCGACTGATAGGCCTTCAGCGCCTGCGCCTCATCGGTCAGTTGTATACGACCACTATACTGCACGCCTTTAATCAGCAACACCGTTTTCGGCTGGCCGTTCACCGTACCGGCGACGCGTGGATGCCGCGCCATCAGCGCGCCGTGACGCGTATCGGTTTCGGTCATCAGCCAGAACGCCATACGCGCTTCATCGAACACGTAGAAACAGTTGGCGCACCATAGCGCATCACCGTCGCTGGCACATAGCGACAGCACGTGCTGCTTTTTCAGATAGCGAATCAGATGAGAATGGTCAGACAAGAGCAACTCCGTGCGTTGATAGCGATGCGGCCGCAGGCGCGTTACACTGCCCGCCAGCACATGAACGAGGTTTGTAAATGGAACAGGGCTGGCAGCTGTATATGCTGCAAACCGCCGCCGGGATGCTTTATACCGGCATCACCACTGACGTCAACCGTCGCCTGCAGCAGCACCAGCAGGGGCGCGGAGCCCGTGCGCTGCGCGGCAAAGGTCCGCTGACGCTGGTGTTTCACTGCGCGGCCGGCGATCGCGCGGCGGCCTCCCGGCTGGAGTATCAGGTAAAACAGCTGAGCCGGGCGCAGAAACTGCTGCTGGTTGCCCAGCAGCCGGCCTGCTTAACGGCGTGGTTTAGTCGATACGATTGAAAGGTGCCGAGAAGGCGATCAGCCCTTCTGCCCCATCGAACGCATCGTCCGCCAGTTTATACACCTGAAACGCCGCTTCGCTGCCGGGCCAGCGGCAGTGCAGGCCGTGACGCGCCGCCGGCTCAAAGCCGAGCGGATTGTAGAACTGCGGATCGCCCAGCACCACCACGGCGCTGTAGCTGAACTCATTGAGCGAATCGAGCCCTTCATACACCAGCTGTTTAGCAATGCCCTGACTGCGCACCGAGGCATCAACCGCCAGCGGCGCCAGCGCCACCCAGTTACGATCCTCGCCCTGCAACGTCACCGGACTGAAGGCCGCATAACCCAGCACCTGGCCTTCGTCATCGGTGGCCACCACGCCCAGCGTGAGTAAACCGTCTTCACGCAGCTGCTGTACCAGTTCCGCTTCGGCTGCGGTGGCAAAACTGCGCTTTAACAGGCTGTCGATGCCTGCCGCGTCCACACCAATTTCAGTACGAATCAACATGAGATCCCCGCGCGCGCCTCAGCGGCCTTCGCGTCCTGTGTCATTCCTGCCTCAACAAAAGCAGCCAGCTGCAGCAACCCCGTACGCAATGGCGTGGGCATGGCGTCCAGTTCTATGGCATCCATCAGATTCTTCACCTCCAGTCCCAGCTCCGTGTCGCCCTCAATCACCAGACGGCGCTGAAAGAACAACATATCGGGGTCGGCTTTGCGTGCTGCTACCAGCAGCAGATCGTTGGCTTCGCCACGAAACCAGACATCTGCTTCGGCGTCGCGCGAAACGGTCAGGCGCCCGTCCTGCAGCGTGGTGATCCAGCGCAGATTGACGTCCGCGATCTCAATGCCGAGATAGCGCCCTTGCAGAAAGTCTAACTCACCTTCAGCCAAAGCATGACGAAATTGCCAGTTTAGGAGTTGTTGCAAAACCGTTTTTTTCACGGCGAATGGTGTTAGCGACACCGGTAAAGCGAGGAATTCCGGCCCTTTTTCAATTAACAGGCCGCGTAAGCGTGCGAACATGCGCTGCACTCCCTTGAGAAAATTTTATCTATATTGCCACATCCGACGGCTTTCGCCTCAACCGGGATCAAGGAAATCGCCCCGCGTCTGTGCGAAAATTCTCCATTCCGCCCTGGCAATCCCGCTTTCACTGCCTTAAATCAACATTGCAGCACCTGCGCTTCCTTACACTCAACGGCGTTCAGAATCCGGGGGAGGAAATTGTATGGAACTGCTGTGTCCGGCGGGGAATTTACCTGCGCTGAAATCGGCGGTGGAGCACGGCGCTGACGCGGTGTACGTCGGCCTGAAAGATGACACCAACGCCCGCCACTTTGCTGGTCTCAATTTTACCGATAAGAAACTGGCAGAAGCCGCGCGCTTCCTGCATCAGCACCGGCGTAAACTGCACGTGGCGATCAACACCTTCGCCCATCCTGACGGCCTTAACCGCTGGCAAAGCGCCATTGACGTCGCCGCACAGAACGGTGCCGATGCGCTGATTCTGGCCGATATCGCCACGCTGGAGTACGCCGCCAGCCGCTACCCGCAGGTTGAACGTCACCTGTCAGTGCAGGCGTCCGCCACCAATCTGCAGGCCATTCAGTTTTATCACCGCCACTTTGCGCTGAGCCGCGTGGTGCTGCCACGCGTGCTGTCGATGCACCAGGTGAAGCAGCTGGCGCGCGAAACGCCGGTGCCGCTCGAAGTATTCGCCTTTGGCAGCCTGTGCATCATGGCCGAAGGCCGCTGCTATCTCTCGTCGTGGCTGACCGGCGAGTCGCCGAACAGCGCGGGCGCCTGTTCACCGGCCAAATTTGTGCGCTGGCAGCAGACGGCACAGGGCATGGAGTCGCGCCTGAACGAAGTGCTGATTGACCGTTACGCCGCCGATGAGAGCGCGGGCTATCCGACGCTGTGTAAAGGGCGCTACGAGGTGGATAACCAGCGCTATCACGTGCTGGAGGAGCCCACCAGCCTGAATACCCTGGCGCTGCTGCCAGAGCTGCTGCGCGCCAATATCGCCTCGGTGAAAATTGAGGGACGCCAGCGCAGCCCGGCCTATGTGGCGCAGGTGGCGAAAGTGTGGCGTCAGGCGATCGATCGCTGCATGGCCGATCCGCAACAGTTCACGGTGCAGGCGCCGTGGATGCGCGCGCTCGGTGAACTTTCTGAAGGCAGCCAGACCACGCTCGGCGCCTATCACCGCGACTGGCAATAAGGAGACCGTATGAAATACGCCATCGGCCCGGTGCTGTGGTACTGGCCAACCGCCACGCTGGAGCAGTTTTACCAGCGCGCCGCAGAAAGCAGCGCAGAGATTGTCTACCTCGGCGAAGCGGTGTGCAGCAAACGCCGCGCCACTGCGTTCAGTCAGTGGATGGAGATGGGCCGCACGCTGGCGGCCAGCGGCAAACAGGTGGTGCTGAGCACGCTGGCGCTGCTGCAGTCCCCTTCGGAAGTCAAAGAGCTGCGCCGCTATGTTGAAAACGGTGAGTTCTTACTGGAAGCCAACGATATCGGCACCGTGAACATGGCGGCAGAGCGCAAACTGCCGTTTGTCGCCGGTCCCACCCTGAATGTCTATAACGCGCAGACGCTCCAGCTGCTGCTGCAGGAGGGCATGACGCGCTGGTGCATGCCGGTGGAGATGTCACGCGACTGGCTGATTCAGCTGTTGCAGCAGTGCCATGACGCTGGCCTGCGCGACCGGTTTGAGGTTGAAGTGCTCGGCTACGGCCATCTGCCGCTGGCACTGTCGGCGCGCTGCTTTACCGCGCGTTCCGAAAACCGTGCCAAAGATGATTGCCAGACCTGCTGTATTGATTATCCCACCGGGCGCCGCGTGCTGTCGCAGGAGGGCCAGCAGGTATTTGTCCTGAACGGCATTCAGACCATGAGCGGCTACTGTTACAACCTTGGCAACGATCTCGCCGGTATGCATGGCTGGATCGATATTGTGCGCCTGTCGCCGCAGGATGAGAGCACGCTGGCACAGGTTGATCGCTTCCGCGCTAACGAAGCGGGTGAAGCGCCGCTGATGATGGCGCGCGGCAGCGACAGCAACGGTTACTGGCGCCGCCTGGCCGGAATGGCGCTGGATAGCGGCGGTTAAAGGCACATTCCGGCTATATTCCTGCCGTTATTAGCAGTTTTAATATGGGTAATGATGCGTAATACTGACTGGTGCAGGTTTACTTATCACCTGCGCCATCCTTTGCTGGAGTACCCATGTCTGAGAAGAAAACTGTTCGCCTGTCCGTGCTGGATCTGGCCCCCATTCCGCAAGGCTCGTCTGCGCGCGATGCCTTCCATAATTCGCTGGCGCTGGCGCGTCAGGCTGAAGCCCTTGGCTTTCATCGCTACTGGCTGGCCGAACACCACAACATGACCGGCATCGCCAGCGCCGCAACGTCGGTGCTGATTGGCTATCTCGCCGCTAACACCGAAACGCTGCGCCTCGGCTCCGGCGGGATCATGCTGCCCAATCACGCACCGCTGGTGATTGCCGAACAGTTTGGCACCCTGGAATCCCTCTACCCTGGCCGTATCGATCTCGGACTGGGCCGCGCGCCCGGCTCCGATCAGCGCACCATGCTGGCGCTGCGCCGTCATCTTTCGAGCGCCCAGGCCGACAGCTTCCCGGAAGATGTGGCCGATCTGATCCGCTGGTTCGATGCCGAAGAGGGCGAGCATCCGCCGGTGCAGCCGGTGCCTGGCCTCGGGCTGAAAATTCCGGTGTGGCTGCTGGGTTCCAGCCTGTATAGCGCGCAGCTGGCGGCGCAGCTTGGTCTGCCGTTTGCCTTTGCTTCGCACTTCGCGCCAGACCTGCTGTTGCAGGCGCTGCACCTGTATCGCGAAAAATTCCAGCCCTCTGCGCGCCTGGCAAAACCTTACGCTATGGTGTGTGTCAACGTGGTGGCGGCAGACAGCGATCGTGATGCGCGCTTCCTGTTCACCTCGATGCAGCAGCAGTTCATTAATCTGCGCCGCGGCAAGCCAGGCCCGCTGCCGGCGCCGGTGGAGAACATGGATAACCTGTGGTCGCCGTCCGAACAGTATGGCGTGCAGCAGGCGCTGAGCATGTCGGTGGTGGGCGATAAAGATAAAGTGCGCCACGGCCTTGCCGCGCTGCTGCGCGAAACCCAGGCGGATGAGATCATGGTCAACGGCCAGATTTACGATCCGCAGGCGCGTCTGCGTTCGTTCGCGCTGGCGATGGAAGCCGCACGCACGCTATAAGCCTTACTGCGGTGGGGAGAGTCCTTCCGGCCCCACCGCCATCTTGCGCACATCGCGCGCCGGTGACTGGCCGTAAAAACGGCTGTACTCCCGGCTGAACTGCGACGCACTCTGATAGCCCACCCGATAGCCCGCCGTCCCGGCATCCAGCTTCTCAATCATCATCAGCCGCCGCGCTTCATTGAGCCGCAGCTGCTTCTGATACTGCATCGGCGTCATTGCCGTAACCGCTTTAAAGTGATGGTGCAGCGATGAAATGCTCATGCCAACGCTGCTGGCCAGCTGATCCACCTTCAGCGGTTGATGAAAGTTTTCGCGCAGCCAGCGCGCCGCGCGCGCCACTTTGTTGCCCGGGCGCTCGGTCAGCGCCATGTTCAGAATGCGCGGCCCTTCCGGCCCGGTCAGCAGGCGATAGAAAATCTCCTGCTCAATCAGCGGTGCCAGCGCGGCGATATCCTGCGGCTGATCCAGCAGCGCCACCAGCCGTATCACCGCATCCACCAGCGGCGGCGCGACTTTATGGACGGTAATGCTGCGTTCGGGGGCAGCGCTGCCAATCTGCTGCGGCGGGAAATGCTCCAGATAGCGCAGCAGGCGCGCTTCGTTGATGGTGATGCCGACGCCAAGACAGGGTTTTTCTGGCGTCGCCAGCACCACGCAGGACTGCACCGGCATGTCCATGGTGACCAGCAGCAGATCGCCCGGCCCGTAATGCATCACATCATCGCCCATGCGCAGTGCTTTCTGGCCCTGGGCCATCAGCGCAAAACCCGCCCAGCTGGCAATGTGCGCCAGGCTGGAGGGGTGCGAGCTGCGGCCAAAAGAGAGAAAATCAATCGCGCTGGCGGTGCGCCCATCCTGCTGCGCGTGACGGGCAATCATCGCCACCAGCTGCTGCCACTGTTCCTGATGAATCATGCGTTAAGCACTCCGCGATGAAAAATCACTGAATCCCCCATTCTTACCTGCCGATGCGGTTGCGCCTAGTCCCTGCGCCACAGATTTGCAGGATCGTGCAAAAAGCTTGCAGGATTGCGCTACCGCACAAAGCGGCAACAGCGCATGCTTTACTCACCCGAAATCTCAGGTGGAGAGACACAATGCAAGCACTTGAAGGCAAAATTGCGCTGGTGACGGGCGCGTCGAAAGGCATTGGCGCCGCCATCGCCATGACTTTCGCCGCGGCCGGCGCCCGGGTGGTGGTGAATTATCGTCAGGATGAAGCGGGCGCGACGGATGTGGTGACCGATATCTGCGCGCTGGGAAGCGACGCCATCGCCGTACAGGCCGATATATCCCGTGAAGCTGACGTGCAGCGCCTGTTCGCCAGCAGTATCGCTCAGTTTGGCGCGCCAGACATCGTGGTCAACAACGCCGGCATGTTTCACCATGGCGACTTCGCCAGCCTCAGCGTCAGCGACATGCAGCAGCAGCTCAACGTCAATCTGCTCGGTACGCTGCTGGTGTGCCAGCAGGCGGCGCAGCATTTCCCGGCGCGCGGCGGCTGTATCATCAACCTCAGCGCGCTAAACAGCCAGCGCAGCCTGCCCGGCTCGGTACTGTGGTCAGCGACCAAAGGCGCAATCGATACCTTAACGCAGGGGCTGGCACGTGAGCTGGGCCCGCGTAATATTCGCGTCAACGCGCTGGCGCCGGGGATCATTCTGACCGAAGGGCTGCTGGCAGCGAAAAAAATGAATGCGGAATTTAAAGCGCAGCTGATCGCGGCCACGCCGCTGGGACGCTTTGGCCTGCCGGAGGATGTGGCGCAGGTGGCGCTGTTTCTGGCGTCGGAAGAGTCGGCTTATGTTACCGGTGAGCGGGTGCTGATTGCCGGCGGCGTGTAAAGCCCGCGTTACAGACATAAAAAAAGGACGCTTGCGCGTCCTTTTTATTTTTAAGCGATTAACGCTTATGCATCACGGCGACGTGGTGCAGCTGCACCTTCGTCGCGACGTGGGCCACGGCCACCTTCACGGCTGAAACGTCCGCCTTCACGACCGCCTTCGCGACGCTCAGAGAAACGACGAGGTGCGCCACCTTCACGGTTGCCACCCTCGCGGTTACCACGACGCTCACCACCGAAGTCACGACCGCCGCTACGACGCTCGGTGCGCTCGTGTGGCTGTGCATCGCCCAGCAGCTGCATATTCATCGGCTTGTTGAGAATACGCGTACGCGTGAAGTGCTGCAGGACTTCACCCGGCATGCCTTTTGGCAGCTCGATAGTGGAGTGAGTACCAAACAGCTTGATGTTACCGATGTAACGGCTGCTGATGTCGCCTTCGTTAGCAATCGCGCCCACGATATGGCGAACTTCAACACCATCATCACGGCCCACTTCAATGCGGTACAGCTGCATTTCGCCAACGTCACGACGTTCGCGACGTGGACGATCGCCACCTTCGCGGCTGTCACGGCTGTCACGACGTGGACGGTCGCCGCCACGCTCATCGCGATCGCGGAATTCACGACGCTGTGGACGTGGTGCATCCGGTGGCAGAATCAGTGGACGTTCGCCCTGCGCCATTTTCAGCAGTGCAGCGGCCAGCGTTTCCATATCCAGCTCTTCTTCTGGCTGCATTTTAGCCAGCAGCGCACGGTACTGATCCAGATCGCTGCTTTCCAGCTGCTGCTGAACTTTCGCAGCGAACTGCGCCAGACGACGCTGACTCAGCAGCTCGGCGTTAGGCAACTCAACTTCCGGAATAGTCAGCTTCATGGTGCGTTCGATGTTGCGCAGCAGACGACGCTCGCGGTTCTCAACGAACAGCAGCGCACGGCCAGCACGACCCGCACGACCGGTACGGCCGATACGGTGTACATACGATTCGGCATCCATAGGGATGTCGTAGTTAACCACCAGGCTAATACGCTCAACGTCCAGACCACGGGCCGCAACGTCAGTCGCGATCAGGATATCCAGACGACCGTCTTTCAGGCGCTCCAGCGTCTGTTCACGCAGCGCCTGGTTCATGTCACCGTTCAGCGCGGCGCTGTTGTAGCCGTTACGCTCCAGCGTTTCTGCGACTTCCAGCGTGGCATTTTTGGTGCGCACGAAGATGATGGCAGCATCGAAGTCTTCCGCTTCGAGGAAGCGCACCAGAGCGTCAGACTTACGGCCGTAAGCGGTCCAGTAAGACTGAGAAATGTCCGGGCGTGTAGTGATGCTGGACTGGATGCGCACTTCCTGCGGATCCTTCATGAAACGCTTAGTGATACGGCGAATCGCTTCCGGCATCGTCGCGGAGAACAGCGCGGTCTGATGACCTTCCGGGATCTGCGCCATGATGGTTTCTACGTCTTCGATGAAGCCCATACGCAGCATTTCATCGGCTTCGTCCAGTACCAGACCACGCAGGTTAGACAGGTCAAGGGTACCGCGTTTCAGGTGATCCAGCAGGCGGCCCGGCGTACCGACCACGATCTGTGGACCCTGGCGCAGCGCGCGCAGCTGCACGTCATAACGCTGGCCACCGTACAGGGCCACGACGTTAATGCCGCGCATATGTTTAGAGAATTCTGTCATCGCTTCAGCAACCTGAACCGCCAGTTCGCGGGTCGGTGCCAGCACCAGGATTTGCGGTGCGCGGACAGAAGGATCAACGTTGTTCAGCAGCGGCAGCGAAAACGCTGCTGTTTTACCACTACCGGTCTGCGCCATACCCAGCACATCACGGCCCGCCAGCAGGT
>NZ_JASEWO010000409.1:0-628 GCF_030024295.1 Pantoea sp. Pa-EAmG | reverse complement strand
CTTACTTCCAGTACCTGCACAAAAAATCGCACGAAGTTTTAGGCTTGCGCTGCTGCCCCGCCTTTTCTCTAGCCGACTATTGCATTTAGCACACATCGTTTCCTTATCCTCTGCGCTGCGCCAGCATTGCGCATGGCTGGGTCCTACGGCACACCGCTGCGCATTTATGCCAGAAACCCTCACAGAAACGGTACGATTCACTTACAGTTTATTCCTAATGCCCTGCGTTGCGCTCTGTGCCACTCTTAACTACGCTCATAACACTTATGATGCTTAATGAGGGAATATATTATGAAAAAGACGATTATTGCGTTATCCGCCATTCTTCTGACTTCTACGGCGTTTGCCGCCACACACGCAACCGATGAAACCGTCGCTGACGCCAAAGCGGGCGCCAATACGGCGAAAGAGAAACTGCATCAGGCGCAGCATCAGGGTGAAGAGCAGCAGCTCAAAGCCAAACATGCTGCCGAAGGCAAAAGCGATAGCCTGACCAGCAAAGCGAGCGAAAACTCGCAGAAAGCCTGGAACAGCACCAAAGAAGGTACTGAAAAGGGTTGGGACGCCACCAAAGAAGGCGCGCAGAAGGGCTGGAACAAAACCAAAGAAGGTGCCAGCGATCTGAAGA
>NZ_JASEWO010000029.1:0-35029 GCF_030024295.1 Pantoea sp. Pa-EAmG | reverse complement strand
GCGATCTTTTGCGAATTGCGTGCTGGTCAGGTTTACACCGATATCAAACATGTTTGCTCCCCATTCCGTCTTAAAGCGACGGATAGAAAAACCGCCCGGCAGGCGGGCGGTTAAGATTCATCATCACCCCATCAGCGGGATGCCCTGCATAAAAGACATCAGGCGTCGGGGTTCTGTTCCTCATCGTCTGCCGCCTGACGTCCTTTACCCACATAGTAGCGGGAGAAGAATACGCCGACTTCAAACAGGCAGTACATCGGAATAGCGAGCAAAGTTTGCGAGAAAACGTCCGGCGGTGTGAGCAACATCCCAACCACAAACGCGCCGACCAGAATATACGGCCGCTTCTTTTTCAGATCGTCCGGGCTGGTAATGCCGGTCCAGCACAGCAGCACAATGGCAATCGGCACCTCAAACGCCACGCCAAACGCCATGAACAGCGTCATGACAAAGTCGAGGTAGTTGGTGATGTCCGTGGCGATGGTGACGCCCTGCGGCGCGGTTTTGGCGAAGAAGCCAAATGCCAGCGGGAACACAATGAAGTAGGCAAAGGCCACGCCGACATAAAACAGCAGCGTACTGGAGAACAGCAGCGGCATCACCAGGCGGCGCTCATGGCGATACAGCGCGGGGGCGACAAACGCCCAGACCTGATAAAGAATCACCGGCACCGCAAGAAACACCGACACAATGATGGTCAGTTTGATCGGCGTAAAGAACGGTGAGGCCACGTCGGTGGCGATCATGCTGGCGCCGGCGGGCATCTGGCTAATCAGCGGTGCTGCCACCGCGTGATAGATGTCGTTGGCGAAGTAAACCAGACACAGGAAGATAACAAACACCGCGATGATGCAGTTCAGCAGACGCTTGCGCAGCTCAATCAGGTGGCTGATGAGCGGTTGGGTATCTTCAACGGCCATGTTTATCGTTCATCTTTTACGGTAGGTGTCGGCGTCGTATTGTGCGGAGCACTGGCGGGTGCCGCTGTCTCCGCTGGCGCCGTCGTCACAGGTTGAGGTGCCTGCGCCGGTGCGCTGGCCTGCTGCTCTGCCGATGCCGGGGTCACCCCAGGCTGAGGAGAGGCAGCAGGTTGCGCGGCAACAGGCTGCGATTGATGAATGGTGTTAGCTTCATCTTCCGCTTTCTCGATATCGATACTTTGCTGCACAGAGCGTTTCATCGAGTCCGCGGTTTTACGCAGTTCTTCCATGGACTCTTTCAGCTCCGGCGACAACGAGCCGCGGCCTGCTTCTTCGACTTTTTTCAGGCTGTCCTGCAATTCCTGCAGTTTCAGCTCCTGCGCCAGTTCGTTTTGCACGTTAGCAGCCAGGGAACGAATCGCTCGAATCCAGCCCACGACGGTTTTCACCGCAACCGGTAATCGTTGTGGGCCCAGTACGATCAGCCCAATAACGAACACCAATACCAGTTCACTAAAACCAATATCGAACACAGTTAACCCTTACTTGTCTCGGGCGTCGTCTTTGCTCGCCGAGGTTTGCTGTTTGTCTGCCAGAGTTTTGGCGTTGAAGTCAGCGTCCTGCTCTTTCGGTTGATCCTTTTTATCGTCTTCATCGCCCATGGCTTTTTTGAAGCCACGAATGGAAGAACCTAAATCCGAACCCAGGTTGCGAAGTTTATTGGTACCGAACAGAAGTACAACAATGACGGCAATGATTAACAATTGCCAAATACTGATACCGCCCATGAGATATGCCTCTAATATTCTGTGAAAAACGGTTAACTGTAACGCACAGAAAGTCCGTTTTTACCCGGACTTAAGCCTGCGACATTACGCGATTTGCACCAGGCAGACAATCAGTTTGTCTTGCGCCAGCCGATGAGCCAGGTGACGATGCCGGCGGCCATTAACAGTGCCGGGAAGAAGTCCCAGTCAGGCCGGCTCAACAGCACGGCGGTGCCACTTAATAACAGTGTAGCCCCGACGCCAAACAGATAACGTGCCTGATGATGCCGGGTGCGCTGCGCGTTTAAATCGGTGACGAGTTTATCGACACTGTGCTGCAATAACTTGTGCTGGCGCATACTGTCGTAAAAAAGCTCCGGCAGCTCCGGCAGTTTCTCCGCCCAGAACGGCGCCTTCTCTTTCACCGCCCGCAGGATGGCCGGAATGCCGATCTGATCCTTAATCCAGTCCTCCAGGAACGGCTTGGCGGTTTTCCACAGATCGAGCTGCGGATAGAGCTGACGGCCGATGCCCTCGATGTACAGCAGGGTCTTCTGCAGCAGCACCAGCTGCGGCTGCACTTCCATATTGAAACGGCGCGCGGTGTTGAACAGATTGAGCAGCACGTGACCAAAGGAGATTTCCGCCAGCGGCTTTTCGAAAATCGGCTCGCACACGGTGCGGATCGCGAACTCAAAATCTTCCACGTTGGTATCCGGCGGTACCCAGCCCGAGTCGACATGCAGCTCGGCCACTTTGCGGTAGTCGCGGTTGAAGAAGGCGATGAAATTTTCCGCCAGGTAGCGCTTATCTTCTTTGTTCAGCGAGCCAACGATGCCGCAGTCAATGCCGATATACTGCGGATCTTCCGGATGCTCGTAGCTGACGAAGATGTTGCCGGGATGCATATCGGCGTGGAAGAAGCTGTCGCGGAACACCTGGGTGAAGAACACCTGTACGCCGCGTTCGGCCAGCAGCTTCATGTTGACGCCGTGCTGCTCCAGCGTGGCAACGTCGGAGATAGGAATGCCGTAAATGCGCTCCATTACCAGCATGGTTTCGCTGCAGTAGTCGGAGAACACTTCCGGCACGTACAGCATGCGGCTCTGGTCGAAGTTGCGGCGCAGCTGAATCGCATTGGCAGCTTCACGCAGCAGATTGAGTTCATCAATCAGCGTTTTTTCGTAGTCGCGCACCACTTCCATCGGACGCAGACGGCGACCGTCCGGCAGCAGACGTGGCACCCAGCGCGCCAGGCGGTAAATCAGCTTCATGTCAGCTTTGATCACCGGCAGGATATCCGGGCGAATCACTTTGATCACCACTTCGCGGCCGTTGGATTTCAGCGTCGCGGTATGCACCTGGGCGATCGAAGCCGATGCCAGCGGTTTGATATCGAAGTCGTCGAACCAGGTTTCCACCGGGCCGCCAATCGAACGCTCAATCTGCGCTTTGGCTTTCACGCCGTCGAACGGTGCCACGCGGTCCTGCAGAATCGCCAGCTCATCGGCAATTTTCGGCGGGAACAGGTCGCGGCGCGTCGAGAGCATCTGACCGAACTTGATCCAAACCGGACCGAGCTGCTCCATGGCGAGACGCAGACGGATGCCCATCTCGGCTTCTTTGTGCCGGTTGGGGATCCAGAAAACACAGCGCCGCCACAGCCGCAGCGGCAGCGTAATGCGCATATGCGGAATCAGTTCATCCAGCCCGTAGGTCAGAAAAACTTTGATAATGAAGTATAAGCGCCGAATTTCTCCCAGCGTCATTTCGCCTCCAGCTGTGCCAAACGCGCCTCAAACGCATTAAGCGCACGTTCCATCGCTTCTACCTCCTCACAAAACCACGCCTGCTCCAGCGCCCCCGGTGCCACGCGCCACTCTTCGGTCAGCACCTGCCCCAGATAATCCTGACGGCGGGTGACCTGCTGTCTGAGCTGGGCCAGCGCACGCTGAGCGGCCTGGCTGATGCCCTGTGCCACGATGTCGCCCACCCACGGCGCGAGATATTCCGCCGGGTCGAGTTCAGCCAGATCCATCAGCGCGGAGAATTGCTGTACCACCTGCAGATCGCCTTCCACATCCAGCTCACCGCTGCGAATCAGGCTGGTCAGCTGCTGACGATCGCGCAGCTTAGGCAGCGTGCTGAAACGCAGGCTGACGCTGCAGTCGCTGCGGTCCTGCCAGTCACTCAGCACATCCAGCTGGTTTTCACTGAACACCAGCACCAGCGGAAAATCCAGCTCCTGCAGGCGCAGCAGCAGGACTTTGCCGGCCAGACGCTGGCGTGCGGTTTTCAGGCTGCGATCGCGGTACAACACACGGTTCAGGGCGGTCTCAAGACCGCCAGTGATGAGAGGGGTAAAAGTCATGATTAATCAGAACTTAAAGCCACGATGCAGCGCCACAATGCCGCCGGTCATGTTGTAGTAGCTGGTATTTTCAAAGCCAGCGTCGTTCATCATCGCCTTCAGGGTTTCCTGATCCGGATGCATACGAATCGACTCCGCCAGGTAGCGATAGCTCTCCGCGTCTTTTGCCACCAGCTGGCCGATGCGCGGCAGAATGTGGAAAGAGTAAGTGTCGTAGGCTTTGCTCAGCGGATCGAAAACCGGTTTAGAGAACTCCAGCACCAGCAGACGGCCGCCCGGCTTGAGCACGCGGAACATCGACGCCAGCGCCTTCTCTTTTTCGGTCACGTTACGCAGGCCGAAGGAGATGGTGATGCAGTCGAAATAGTTATCCGGGAACGGCAGCGCTTCTGCGTTAGCCTGCACGTAGCTGACGTTGCCGGTTACGCCGAGATTGCGCAGCTTTTCGCGTCCCATCTTCAGCATTGAGCTGTTGATGTCCGCCAGCACCACCTGACCGGTTTCACCGACCAGGCGCGAGAATTTTGCCGTCAGATCGCCGGTACCGCCGGCCAGATCCAGGACGCGCTGACCGCGGCGCACGCCGCTGCTGTCGATGGTAAAACGCTTCCAGACGCGATGGATGCCGAACGACATCAGATCGTTCATCAGGTCATATTTCGCCGCGACGGAGTGAAACACGTCCGCGACTTTATCGGCCTTTTCACTTTTGGCGACGGTCTGAAAGCCAAAATGGGTAGTTTCCTGCTGTGATTCATCTGCCATCGGTTTTACCTGTTCCACAAACAATACTTCCCGAAGTGTATCAGAGTCGGGCGATCCGAGCACGCCACCGGCGTGTTATTCGTTGATGCGGCGCAGGGAAGCGGCGGAAGAATCTGCCGCATTTTCAGCGGGCTCGCTGTCATCGGCCCATGTATCATCCGCCGCGTCGGGCTGCGCCTGCTCTGCCAGTTGCGGGTTGATGGGCCGTTTGATCTCTACGCCAAGCGCACGAAACGACTCACTCTGGGCGATCAGGTTGCCGCGCCCCTGCGCCAGCTTTTTCATCGCCAGCTGATAACTCTGCTGCGCTTTGTCGAGGCTATGCCCGATGCCGCTCATGTCATCGACAAACAGCCGCATCTTGTCGTACAAGCGCGCAGCGCGGTCGGCGATGCGCTGGGCATTACGGCTCTGATGCTCATAGCGCCACAGATTATTAATGGTGCGCAGCGCCACCAGCAGCGTGGTCGGGCTGACCAGCATAATGTTTTGCTGCAGCGCTTCGCTGATCAGCTCCGGCTGGCGGTCGATCGCCAGCAGAAACGCCGGTTCGACCGGAATAAACATCAGCACATAATCCAGCGAGCGTAAACCGGGCAATTGTTGATAATCTTTACGCCCCAGCAGCCGGATATGGCCGCGCACCGCGTTGATGTGCTCCTGAATCGCCTGTTCGCGCGTCAGCTCGTCGTCGGCGTTGAAGTAGCGCTCATAGGCAATCAGCGTCATTTTGGCGTCAATTACCACATCTTTACCCTGCGGCAGACGCACAATCACATCCGGTTGCATACGGCCCTGCTGCTCCAGCTGCACGCTGACCTGAGTCTGGTACTCGTAGCCTTCGCGCAGGCCCGACGCCTCCAGCACCCGGCTGAGCACCACTTCGCCCCAGTTGCCCTGAATTTTATTGTCGCCCTTCAGCGCTTTGGTGAGGTTGATCGCTTCCTGCGCCATCTGCGCGTTGAGCTGCTGCAGCTGACGAATCTCGTGCGCCAGCGTGTGGCGTTCACGTGCTTCCTGGCCGAAGCTATCGTTGACCTGGCGGCGGAAGCCGTCCAGCTGTTCGCGCAGCGGGCCGATCAGGCTGTTGAGGCTCTGCCGGTTCTGCTCGTCGACGCGTTTTCCGCTGTTTTCGAAGATTCGGTTGGCGAGGTTTTCAAACTGCGCACTCAGGCGCTGTTCGCTGTTGGTCAGCAGACGCTGCTTCTCCTCAGCGGCGAAACGCGTCTCTTCTAATCGAATGGTGACTTCCCGCAGTTCGGCTTCCTGCGCGCTGTTTACTTCCAGCTGATTGCGCAGTTCGCGGCTGAGCTGTTCACTCTCGGCCCGCCAGTAATCCAGCTGCTGCAGGCGCTCCTGCGCGCCGCTTAGCGTGCCGTGTAGCTGGCGCAGCTCCTGTTCGCGCTGCTGCAGTTGTTGTTGCAGCTGTTCCAGCTGCTGCTGCTGACGCTGCTGCGCCTGTTCCAGCAGGCGGCGTTCGGTGGTGAAGCTGGCGTGCTGATGGCCGGCGCGCAGCTGGGCAATAATCCAGCCAATGCCCAAACCGGCCAGCGCCAGCGCGCCGCTGATGATAAGTTGCTGATCCATAATCCCCCCGCGGATCGTCTCGCTGAGGAGAAGGTAGAGCGCCACTGTATGAATGTCCAGAACATTCATGGCAACCCGCGGATTTTATCGCGGGCGCGATAGGCACCGTCCGGGCAACTACAGGGCGCGCACGGTCAGGTCGCCGGCTTTCCAGGCGTCGATCAGGAAAAACGGCATCGGCAGCACCCATTCGCTGTCGCTTTTCACCTTCGCCGGATAGCACCAGCTGTTGCCGCCGTAGGTCAGCTCCACCTGCTGCTGGCCATTTTCGGCGTTGGCCACTTTGCCGGCCATGCTGGCGAAACCGGCGTTGCTGCCGACGTGGAAGCTGTCGGTCTGCCAGCGAATCGGCGCATGCGCCGGCCACGGCTGCGCGTGGTGGAAGTGAAAGATATCGTCGTGATTGAGGATGCTGTCGCGCACCGTCGGCCACAGCGCTACCTTGAGGAAGTACTGGTCGGTAAAGCGCTCGCTGCCGTCATACTGCGCGATAAAGTCGCGCATCTGCTGCTCCACATTGTGAAACACGCCGTGACAGCCGCCCCACATGCCGGCCAGTAACAGCTCGGTGTGTGAGTAATAATCGCGCATGTGGTGGAACCAGAATGGCGAAGCCAGCCAGGCGTCGACGGCTGCCACTTCGCGCTCTGACAGCAGCGAATCCGCATCCCGTACGATGTAGCGTTTTACGCTGGCATCGTCCATCACCAGAAAGCGCCACAGCGTAGGGAAAATGGTTTTCTCCTGCGACATATCCACCAGTTGGGTGTTTGGCTGGGTCAGGCGCTGCCACACGTGCTGCGGCACGCTATCGTCGAGATAGATGCGGCACATCCAGTCCGGATAGAGCTCGCGCGCGACTTCAACGTTTTTAATCAGGGTTTCGCAGTAGCGCGGCTGACCGCCGTACAGGCTGAAGGAGATGATATTTTCTGCCGGATTGCTGCGGTTAATCGGCGCAGGCGCCGGTGCAGGAAAAGTCGCTTTCGCGCCCTGACTGAAACGCATGTCGGATTGGGTGAGCGATTCGAGGCCATAACGCGCCACTTCATCTTTCTTATTCAGCCAGCCACACACTTCCGTCAGGCCATCCAGCCAGGTTTCCGACGCCTGCGCGCGCTGCGCCGCCGGGGCCTGATAGATTTTCTGGTAAATCTTGTAGGATTTTTTATGTTCGCCGACGCGCATCAGCGTCAGCGCGTAGTCGCTGAGCACCTGCATCTGGTTAGGCATGACGCGCAGCACTTCTTCGCAGCACTGGCGCGCCAGAGGATAATCTGACGCGGCCATTGCCTGACGAAACCGCGCGGCGGCACTCTCAACGCGGGCCTGCATTGCAGCAGGGCGGCTGGTAAAACCCGGACGTGGGACAGAGATCGTTTTGCGCATAGGAAATTTCTCAGAATCGGCTGAAATTGCGCGCATTCTAATCAGGCAATTGCTGAGCTCCCTATAAGCCTGGTCTCGAAATCATTCCCTGACTGGCGCGCTAAAGTAAGCGACGCGCGGCATCCACCACAATTTTCACCGCATCGCTTTCTGTCTGCTTCATAGTGGCCGCATCCGGGATCTCTTTTTGCGTGCGATTCACGATGACGCCAGCCACCATGCCGGCACGCAGTCCCTGACTGGCGCACATGGTTAACAGTGTAGCGGATTCCATTTCATAGTTAAGTACGCCCATTTGCTGCCACTCTTTCATCGAGCCCTGGAAGCGGCTCACTACGCGTCCGGAGAAGGTGTCGTAGCGCTCCTGGCCAGGATAGAAGGTGTCTGACGAGGCAGTGACACCAATATGCGTGGTCGCGCCGCAGGCTTCTGCCGCGGCCACCAGCGCGGTGGTGCAGGCGAAGTCAGCCACCGCCGGGAATTCCATCGGCGCAAAATGCAGGCTGGCACCGTCCAGACGGACCGAGGCGGTGGTCACCAGCACATCACCCACGTTGATGTGTGGCTGAATCGCGCCGGTGGTACCTACACGCAGGAAGGTACGCACGCCCAGCTGCGCCAGCTCTTCAACGGCGATAGAGGTGGACGGACCGCCAATACCGGTGGAACAGACAACCACCGGTTTGCCGTCGATCTCCGCCAGCCAGGTGGTGAATTCACGGTGCGACGCGAGGTGCTGAGGATTCTCCATCAGCGCCGCGATTTTCTTCACGCGCTCCGGATCGCCAGGAACAATCGCCAGCGTGGCTCCTTTCAAATCGGCTTTGGTGATGCCAAGGTGGAAAACGTCAGACTGGGCCATATCAGACTCCTGGAAGATAAGGGGAATAAGCGCGCCACTTTACGTCAGCGGCCCGGATAAATATGTGACTGAATTCACTATCAATAATGAAAGTTACATTGAACTAAAGATATTGTGTGACTCTAATCACATATTAGCGGTCTGCTGCGCTGAATTGCTACAAGCGGTGCTGTGTAACCGTAAAAGGCAGTGTTAATAGAGAAGCAGATCAGGTTAACCATCCCCCGTACCCTACGCCAGCCTTGCCGTAAGGCCAGGCTATAGTTACGTGATTGCGCACTTGCTAGCATGGAGAGAACCATGAAAACCGAAGACAATATGGCACAAAAATCTGCCACCGACGGCTTTGCGCCAGCGGTGCAGCCCACCGCAGCCAGCACCATCATTACCGCCAGCGATGCCATTCACGCGGGCGAGACGTCCGTGCCGAGCCAGGGTGAGAACCTGCCGGCTTATTATGCTCGTCCGCAACAGTTTAGCGGCACGCTGCCGGTCGTGCTGGTGGTGCAGGAAATTTTCGGCGTGCACGAGCACATCCGCGATCTGTGCCGCCGTCTGGCACTGGAAGGCTATCTCGCCGTGGCGCCGGAGCTCTATTTCCGCGAAGGCGATCCCAACGATTACAACGATATCCCTACCCTGTTCAAAGAGCTGGTGAGCAAAGTGCCGGATTCGCAGGTACTGTCGGATCTCGACCACGTGGCCAACTGGGCGGCGCGCCACGGCGGCGATATCCGTCGTCTGGCGATCACCGGTTTCTGCTGGGGCGGTCGCATCAGCTGGTTGTTTGCCGCCCATAATCCGCAGGTGCGCGCCGCCGCCGCCTGGTACGGTCGCCTGGAGGGCGAGAAAACGCTGAAGCAGCAGAAACATCCTATTGATATTGCAGTGGATTTGAATGCACCGGTGCTGGGACTGTACGGTGGCCAGGATGAAAGCATTCCACTGGAGAGTATCGATAAGATGCGCCAGGCCCTGCACGCGGCCAATGCCAAAGCCGAGATTGTGGTGTATCCGGAAGCTGGTCACGCCTTCAACGCCGACTATCGTCCGAGCTACCACGCCGATTCCGCACAGGATGGCTGGCAGCGCATGCTGGCGTGGTTTAAGCAGTATGGCGTCGCGCCGAACGCAGAATAAAAAAGGGGCGCCAGCGCGCCCCAACTCAACAACACAACGTATTATCCTGCCATCAAACGGTTTCGGCGCGCAGCTTCTGCGCCGCTTTCACCATGTTGGCCAGCGCCTGACGCGTTTCACTCCAGCCACGCGTTTTCAGGCCGCAGTCCGGGTTCACCCACAGACGCTGCTGCGGAATACTCTGCGCCGCTTTGCGCAGCAGATCTTCCATCCATTCCACGCTCGGTACGTTGGGTGAGTGGATGTCATACACGCCCGGCCCGATTTCGTTCGGATACTCAAACGCTTTAAACGCATCCAGCAGATCCATATCAGAACGTGAGGTTTCGATAGTGATGACGTCGGCGTCCAGCGCGGCAATCGAATCCATGATGTCGTTGAACTCGCAATAACACATGTGGGTGTGAATCTGCGTCTCGTCCTGCGCCACCGCAGCGTTGAGGCGGAACGCGTCCACCGCCCAGCGCAGGTAGGCTGCCCAGTCAGACTGATGCAGCGGCAAGCCTTCACGCAGCGCCGGTTCGTCAATCTGAATGATGCCGATACCGGCTTTTTCCAGGTCCTGCACTTCGTCGCGCAGCGCCAGCGCAATCTGTTTTGCGATGGTTTCGCGCGTCACGTCTTCCCGCGGGAACGACCAGCACAGGATGGTGACCGGTCCGGTCAGCATGCCCTTCACCGGTTTGTCGGTCAGCGACTGCGCATACTTTGCCCACTCGACGGTGATCGGCTGCGGGCGGCTGACGTCCCCGATGATCACCGGCGGCTTAACACAGCGCGAGCCGTAGCTCTGTACCCAGCCGTTCTGCGTGAAAACAAAGCCGTCGAGGTTTTCGCCGAAGTACTCCACCATGTCGTTACGCTCGGCTTCGCCATGCACCAGCACGTCGAGCCCCAGACGCTCCTGCTCCGCAATCGCCTGCCGGATGTGTTCCGCGATACCGGTGCGGTAGTGGCCGCCGTCAATGTTGCCTTTTTTGAAGTCGAGGCGCAGGCCGCGAATCTCGGTCGTCTGCGGGAAAGAACCGATGGTAGTGGTGGGCCACGCTGGCAGGTTAAAGCGCTGACGCTGCGCCTGAGCACGCACGGTGTAGCTGCTGTTGCGCTCAGTGTCTCTGGCCTGGATTTGCGCCAGACGCTGCGCCACGGCGGGGTTGTGCACGCGAGCAGAGTTTGCCCGGGCGCGAATCGGCGCGCTCCAGGCGTGCAGCGCAGCGGCATCGTGCTGGTTCAGCGCCTGACTCAGCAGCGACAGCTCCGTGCACTTCTGTAACGCAAAGGCGAACCAGCTTTTGACCTCGTCGTCGAGGCGGGTTTCCACGCTCAGGTCAATGGGGCTGTGCAGCAGCGAACAGGAGGAACCGATCCACAGCTGCTGACGCTGGCCGATCAGCGGCTGCAGGCGCTCAAACCAGCGGGTGAGATCGGCGCGCCAGACGTTACGGCCATTGATCACCCCCAGCGACAGCAGCCAGTCCGCCGGGATCTGCTGGTTGAGCTGCTGAAGATCGTCTTTGCCGTGCACCAGGTCCACGTGCAGGCCCTGCACCGGCAGCGTTTTGATGACATCAAGATTCTGACCAATGCTGTCAAAGTAGGTGGTCAGCAGTAGTTTTACTTCGCCCTGTAGCGCGTCGTACGCCGGTTTAAACGCCTCGCGCCACGCCTGCGGCAGTTCCAGCGCCAGCGCTGGCTCATCAATCTGCACCCATTCGATGCCGCGTTGATGCAGTTCAGCCAGCACCTGACGGTACACCGGCAGAATGGCCTGCAGCAGCGACAGGCGGTCAAAGGCGTCACCTTTCACCTTACCCAGCCACAAATAGGTCACCGGCCCCAGCAGCACCGGTTTGATGGTGTGGCCGAGCGCCAGCGCTTCATCCACCTCGTCCAGCAGTTGCGTCCAGCTGAGACGGAACTGCTGACCCTGGGTAAATTCCGGCACGATGTAGTGATAGTTGGTGTTAAACCATTTGGTCATCTCCGCCGCCGCCGCGGGCTCGCCGCTGGGCGCCCGACCGCGGCCGATGCGGAACAGGGTGTCGAGGTCAATCGAGCCGTCTTTATTCTGGTGCCGTGCCGGTACGTTACCGAGCAGCAGGCTGGTGGTCAGCACGTGATCGTACCAGGCAAAATCGCCGACCGGCAGCAGATCAACACCGGCGTCTTTCTGCTGCTGCCAGTGACGGGCGCGCAGTTCACGACCCACCGCCAGCAGTTCGTCCTGTGAGCTGTTCCCGGCCCAGTAGCTTTCCTGCGCTTTTTTCAGTTCGCGGCGCAGTCCGACGCGAGGGAAACCGAGAGTATGGTTCAGAATGGTCATGTGAGATTCTCCAGAAGTTGTTCGCTGTGCGACAGTCGCAGCAACCGATTTACGTTCATCCAGCGGGCAATCCTGCCGTGCGCTGAGCGTGTTAGCTGGACAAAGGTAAAGTGGCCGTCGCGTCTGACTGAGATGTTTAGCCGTCCAGATGTTTACACCGCTATAATCTGCGGGTACTGTATGTGTCTCAAGCGCAATTTGTTCAATCTCGATGTGAAGGACTCTCATGATCGAACTCAAACACCTGCGGACGCTGCAGGCGTTACGGCACACCGGCTCGCTGGCTGCCGCCGCCGCCCAGCTTCATCAGACGCAATCGGCGTTGTCTCACCAGTTCAGCGACCTGGAACAGCGGCTGGGCTTTCGGCTGTTCGTGCGTAAGAGCCAGCCGCTCCGTTTTACGCCGCAGGGAGAGATTCTGTTGCAGCTGGCGGAGCAGATTCTGCCGCAGATCCAGCAGGCGCTGCAGGCCTGTCATGAGCCGCATCAGACCACGTTGCGCATCGCTATCGAATGCCACAGCTGCATCCAGTGGCTGACGCCGGCCCTGAACAATTTCCGTCAGAGCTGGCCGCAGGTAGTGATGGACTTCAAATCCGGCGTGACCTTTGATCCGCAGCCGGCGCTGCAGCAGGGCGAACTGGACGTGGTGCTGACGTCCGATATTCTGCCGCGCAGCGGTTTGTTCTATGCGCCGATGTTTGATTTTGAGGTGCGGCTGGTGCTGGCGCCGGATCACCGTCTGGCGCAACTGGCTCACATCACGCCGGAAGATTTGGCCGATGAGGTGCTGATGATCTATCCGGTACAGCGTCAGCGGCTGGACGTGTGGCGTAACTTCTTACAGCCAGCCGGCGTCAGCCCGGCGCTGAAGAGCGTGGATAATACGCTGCTGCTGATCCAGATGGTGTCGGCCGGCATGGGCATTGCCGCGCTGCCGCACTGGGTGGTAGAGAGCTTTGAGCACCAGGGGCTGGTGGTGACACGCACGCTGGGCGACGGATTGTGGAGCCGTTTATACGCGGCGATGCGCGACGGCGAGCAGCGGCAGCCGGTGCTGGAGGCCTTTGTGCGCTTTGCCCGTCAGCACGCCTGCGAACACCTGCCTTATGTGCGCGATGCCTCGCGCCCCGGTTCCCTGCAGCCGGTCTCGTCCTGATGCCGCGGGCGGCCAATGTCGCCCGTGCTGTTATCCCCGCCCTGCCTGCTCTATAATGCGCCGCCTTAACCGCTACCGGAGAGTTTCACCATGACCAATAACGATGTGCTGCGCAGCGTGCGCTATATGCTGGATTTGAGCGACAGCAAAGTGGTGGAGATTTTTGCGCTGGCGGGCAGTGAAGTACCGCGTGAAGATGTGCAGGCGTGGCTGAAGAAAGATGACGATGAAGCGTTTCGTAAACTGCCGGATGTGCTGATGGGCTACTTCCTCAACGGTCTGATTTTCTACCGTCGCGGCAAAAGCGAAGACGCGCCGGCCCCGTCGGTTGAGCGCCGCATGAACAATAATATCTTTCTCAAGAAGTTACGCATCGCCTTCGCGCTGAAAACCACCGATATCCCGGATATCTTATTGAAGGCTAACTTCAAAGTGTCACAGGCTGAGATCGGTGCGATTTTCCGTAACCCGGATCATAAAAATTATCGCGAGTGCGGTGACCAGATTCTGCGTAACTTCCTGAAAGGCTTAACGCTGATTCAGCGACCATCGACACCCGCGAAAAAAAGCTAAGCGCCTGAACTGCCGCTTTTGGCCATGTGTCCCAGTACCCAGCGTTTATGCACGTACAGGGACGCAAAAATCACTATCGCCCCGGCGATAAAGCTCGGCCAGTGCGGCTTCTCCTGCCAGATCGCCAGGTTCACCAGTAATCCTGCCGGCACGTGCATGTTGTTCATAATGCCCAGCGTCCCGGCATCGACCTGAGTCGCGCCGTAGTTCCACATGAAGTAACCCAGCCCGGACGCGACCACGCCCAGCCACACCAGCACGCCCCACTGCAGCGTGGTGGTCGGCAGCTTGTGCGGATTGCCCCAGATGCACCAGGCGATCACCGCGATCAGCACTGCGCCGAGATAGAACCACGAGAACGCGGTGTGCTGCGGCATCGGGCGGACTTCCTGCAGGCGCTTATAGCCCACCATGCCAATCGCAAAGCAGATGTTGGCCGCCTGCACCAGCAGCAGTCCGAACCAGAAATCATCGCTGACTTTGTCGTAGCGGATAATGGCCGCACCGAGCACCGCCAGCAGCGCGCTAAAGGCATAGCCAATGCGCAGCGGGCGCTTGCTGAGCAGGTCATAAATCAGCGTGACATACAGCGGCGTCATCACCGTAAACAGCAGGAATTCCGGCACGCTGAGATAGAGATAAGCCTCGAAGCTGATCAGATACATAATGCCTAATTGCAGCATGCCCACCAGCATATAGAGCAGCAACGTTGAGGCGCGGTAACCGCGCCAGCGCAGAAACGGCAGAAAGACCAGCGCCGCCAGGCCTAAACGCATCAGCACCGAGAACCAGGTATCCACCTGCCCCGCCAGATACTCCCCGATTAAACTAAAAGAAAAAGCCCACAGAATGGTGGTAACGATCAGCAACAGCACGGTTATGCATCCTAAAGTTCAACACTGGCGCTAGTGTAAACAAACTACAGCGCGCTGGCGGGATAATCTGGTTGACATATGATGAAATTAAACACGATCGCATCTTCACTGCCCGGTTAACAGGCACGCGTCCGCATGGCGGGTTGACCGGCGGGCGGCAATTTTTATGAGGCGGCGCGCCGTTATTCTGGCACAAATGCGCGAAATCCAACATTTACTGGTTTATAACGCTCTTTATTGTCATAAAACTGTAACATATGTGTCACACGTCACAGTAACTGCGCGTAACCATCACTATTCTGTGCGCGAAATGGAAAGGTTGCTTTCTGTTCGCCGTCGTACTTTGTTTTTGCCCCAACCTGCTGGGAATCGATAACTATATTGCGCCCTGGAGGGCCATTCTGATGTTGAGTATTTTTAAACCTGCACCACACCAGCCCCAGGTGGCGGACGATCGCGTCGATCCGCTCTATCGTCGTCTGCGCTGGCAGATCTTCTTCGGCATTTTCTTTGGCTACGCCGCCTATTATCTGGTGCGCAAAAACTTTGCGCTGGCGATGCCTTACCTGGTCGAACAGGGCTTTTCCCGCGGCGACCTTGGCTTTGCCCTCTCCGGCATCTCCATCGCCTACGGTTTTTCCAAATTCATCATGGGATCGGTCTCGGATCGCTCCAACCCGCGGGTCTTTTTGCCCGCCGGCCTGATTCTCGCCGCCGCAGTGATGCTGGTGATGGGCTTCGTGCCGTGGGCAACCTCGAGCATCATGGTGATGTTCGTGCTGCTGTTTCTGTGTGGCTGGTTCCAGGGCATGGGCTGGCCACCGTGCGGACGCACCATGGTGCACTGGTGGTCGCAGAAAGAGCGCGGCGGCATTGTGTCGGTATGGAACTGCGCGCACAACGTGGGTGGCGGTATTCCTCCGCTGCTGTTCCTGCTCGGCATGGCGTGGTTTAACGACTGGAAAGCTGCGCTCTATATGCCGGCGTTTGGTGCCATCCTCGTCGCCATCATCGCTTTTGCGCTGATGCGCGATACGCCGCAGTCGTGCGGGCTACCGCCGATTGAGGCATGGAAGAATGACTATCCGCCGGATTACAGCGAGAACCACGAACAGGAGCTGACGGCGAAGCAGATTTTCATGCAGTACGTGCTGCCGAATAAGCTGCTGTGGTACATCGCGCTGGCCAACGTATTCGTTTATCTGCTGCGCTACGGCATCCTCGACTGGTCACCGACCTATCTGAAAGAGGTGAAGCACTTCACGCTGGATAAATCCTCGTGGGCCTATTTCCTGTACGAATACGCCGGGATTCCGGGCACGCTGCTGTGCGGCTGGATGTCGGACAAGGTATTCCGCGGCAATCGCGGTGCCACCGGGGTGTTTTTCATGACGCTGGTGACCATCGCCACCATCATTTACTGGCTGAACCCGCCGGGCAATCCGGGCATAGATATGATCTGCATGATCGTCATTGGCTTCCTGATCTACGGTCCGGTGATGCTGATTGGTCTGCACGCGCTGGAGCTGGCACCGAAAAAAGCGGCCGGCACTGCGGCAGGCTTTACCGGTCTGTTCGGCTATCTCGGCGGATCGGTGGCAGCCAGTGCGATTGTCGGTTACACCGTGGATTTCTTCGGCTGGGACGGCGGTTTCTTAGTGATGATTGTCGGATCGGTGCTGGCGGTGGTGTTACTGCTGCTGACCATGGTCAGCGAGCATCGCCACAAGCAGCAGCAGGCATAATCTGAGCGGGCCGGTGCATACCGGCCCGTTTTATTCAGGCGAGGAATAATTTACGCAGCGTCTGCGGCACCGCGTCGTCGGCGTTGCTGCCAATCACTTCCAGCGTCGGCAGGGTATCTTTCAGGCGCTGATGGGCGTTACGCATGATGCAGCCTTTGCCCGCCATACTCAGCATCTCGACATCATTCATGCCGTCGCCAAACGCGATGCACTCTTTCAGCGAATAGCCAAGCTGTTTCGCCACCGCTTCCAGCGCGTGCCCTTTCGAGACGCCGCCAGCCATCACTTCCAGACAGGTGGGCAGCGAGAAACTGACGTTAACCCGGTCACCCCAGCGCGCTTCAATCGCCTGTTCCAGCGGAACCAGATGCTCCGGATCGTCGCAGGTGAAGAACACTTTGCTGATGCCGTCGGTCGCCAGCATGCCGGGCTGATACACCTGATAGGTGAACACCGATTCCTGGAAAAACTCCGCTTCCTGCGGATTATGGCGGCTGATGTGCCACTCATCGTCGCGGTAAACGTGCGTCAGGATTTTCTCATCGTGATACTTCAGGCCATACAGCTCGCTGGCGATATCGCTGTCCAGATTGTGGCTGAACACCAGTTCGCCGTCGGCATTATGCACGCGCGCGCCGTTTGAGGTGATCATATACGCCGGAATGCCGAGCTTATCGCGCATCTGACCGACGTCGATGTAGTGGCGTCCGGTGGCAAAGATAAAATGCACATCGCGCGCCACCAGTTCCTGCAGCGTGGTGCGGGCAAACGGCGTCAGACGATGTTGCGGAGAAAGCAGCGTGCCATCCAGGTCGGATGCAACGATGTGGTACATGTAGGCCTCTGGTATTGATGTCTAAGAATACATTAGTCACGGTGGCGCTGATAAAAGTCGACCACCGCATTGAGCGCTTCGGCGCGCATGGCGTCTGTTTCAAACAGGATCTCGTGACGCGCGCCCTGAATGATGTAAGGCGTGGTGCCTTCCACCGCATGTCCCGCTGCCGCCATGGCTTCACAGAACAGATCCTGCGCGCGGTTATCCACCACGTCGTCTTCACTGGCCTGCAGCAGCAGAATCGGTGTCGTAATCTGCGCCACCTGATTAAGGATATGGCGTCCGGCCTGAATCCCTTCCCGCACCCAGTGATAGGTAGGGCCGCCGACGCGAATCGCCGGATCGTCGGCATAAAAACGCAGATTGCGACGATAACGTTCGCGACTGTGCGTCAGCCGGTTAATGCCAAACGGGCTGGCGCGCCAGCGTCCGGTGCCCAGCGCGTAGCCGTCGCGCAGCGCGGGCAGCTTTTCCGCCCAATCGAGAATACGGTGCGCCAGAAACGGCGGCAGCGGCAGCACGATACCAAACATCGGCGCACAAAACACCGCCGCGTGGAAGGCCTGCGGCTGACGCGCCAGAAACAGCGCCACAATTGCGCCGCCCATCGAGTGCGCCAGCACGTAGCGCTGCTGATAGTGATGGCTGACGATCTCTTTCAGATACAGCGTTTCCAGATCGTCGACATAATCGCTGAACTCCACCACGTGTCCGCGATGCGAATCAGCCAGCAGCCGGTCTGAACGCCCCTGACCGCGATGGTCGATAATCACCACATCGTAGCCACAGTGGAACAGGTCATAGGCCAGCTCGGGGTATTTGATATAGCTTTCAATGCGTCCGGGCACAATCAGGATGACACGGCGGTGTTGCGGTGAGGTGAAGCGCACATAGCGAATGGTCAGATTGCCCACGCCGCTGAATTTACACTCTTCACGCTGACGCCAGAAGTCGAGCAGCGGACCGGTAGCAAAGGCTGAAAAAGCGTGCTCACGTCCGAGCCAACTCTGTTTATGCTGCTGCATCCGTCCCCCTGAAAAAACGTCAAACGCGGCTCTGCACTTAATAGCGCAGCGCGATTTTCTGGCGTATTGTGTCACACTTCACTCTCTTCAGGGAATGTCACCCATGACCATTGAATGGTGGTTAACCTACCTGTTAACCACGACCATCCTCAGCCTCTCGCCCGGTTCCGGCGCGATCAACACCATGAGCACCGGCATCAGCCACGGCTATCGCGGTGCGGCAGCCTCAATTACCGGATTACAGCTGGGTCTTGCCGTGCATATTGTGCTGGTGGGCGCCGGTCTGGGCGCGCTGTTTTCGCAGTCGGTGCTGGCGTTTGAGGTACTGAAATGGGCGGGCGCGGCCTATCTGGTGTGGCTTGGCATTCAGCAGTGGCGCTCAGCGGGCGGAATCGATCTCAATGCGGTGGCCAAAGCGATGCCGCGTCGTCGTCTGTTTCAGCGCGCGCTGCTGGTGAATCTCACCAATCCGAAGAGCATTGTGTTTCTCGCCGCGCTGTTTCCGCAGTTTATCGTGCCGCACCAGCCGCAGCTGATGCAGTATCTGGTGCTCGGCGTGACCACCATCGTGGTCGACATCATTGTGATGATTGGTTACGCCACGCTGGCGACGCGCATCGCTGGCTGGATCAAAGGTCCGAAGCAGATGAAGCTGCTGAACCGGGTGTTTGGTGGCTTGTTTATGGCGGTCGGCGCACTGCTGGCCAGCGCACGTAAAATGGCGTAACGATTTGCACTGATCGTAGCGGCACGCTTTATCGCGCCCAGTTGAAACGCGCAATAAATTGCGCCGCTACGGTTCGGGATGTTATCGGGAGATGATGAGGTGAATACCAAATCCGGCAAACAGCACGCCCGCCATACCGTCCACCCACTTCGCCATCCGCTGATACTTATCGCGCATCCACGGCAGGGCAAAAATCGCCGCCACCAGGGTAAACCAGGCAAAGGTTTCACCGACGATCAGCAGGAACAGGCCCCAGCGCTCAATCGCGCCCACATCGTTGCCCACGAACAATGAAAACACACTGCCGAAGTAGATGATGGCTTTCGGGTTAGACAGGTTGGTGAGAAACCCTTTGAGGAAGCTCATACCACGCTTTGGCAGCTCAACCACCGGCGCTTCCGTATGAGGTTGCTTGTGACGCTGACGCGCCGAGCGCAGCAGCTGCCAGCCCATCCACAGCAGATACAGACCGCCACCGACCATAATGATTTCATGCAGCCACGCCATTTTTTCCAGAATCAGATGCAGGCCCATCAGCGCGACGCCGGCCCAAATCACAATCCCCAGCGTAATGCCGAGCACGCCCATCATCGCCTCTTTGCGCGAGCGGCTGGCGGCGGTCTGTGAGACAAAAAAGAAGTCCGGTCCCGGACTCATCAGCGCAACCAGATGCACCAGCGCGACGGTGGCAAATAACATCAGCATGGTTTATTTCCCTTATTCTTCATCAAGATGTTCTTTGATCATCAGCAGGAACGGCTTACCGAAGCGCTCCAGTTTGCGATGACCGACCCCGTTCACGCTCAGCATCTCTGAAGCGCTGACCGGCATTTGTTCTGCCATTTCAATCAGCGTGGCGTCGTTAAACACCACGTAAGGCGGAATATTCTCTTCGTCGGCGATGGCTTTACGCAGCTTACGCAGCTTGGCGAACAGCTTGCGATCGTAATTGCCGCCGTAGACTTTTGGCGCGCTGCTGCGGCTTTTCACCGTCACGGTGCGCGGTACCGCCAGCATCAGCGGCACTTCAGCACGCAGCACCGGGCGCGCGGCCTCGGTGAGCTGCAGCGCCGAGTGCATGGCGATGTTTTGCGTCACCATGCCCAGATGGATCAGCTGGCGCAGCACGCTGACCCAGTGCTCCTGACTCTGCTCGCGCCCGAGGCCGTACACCGGCAGTTTGTCGTGGCCGTTATCGCGGATGCGCTGGTTGGTTGAGCCGCGCAAAACTTCAACAATATAGCTCATCCCAAAACGCTGCCCGGTACGATAAATGCCCGACAGCGCTTTTTGCGCTTCGACCAGGCCGTCATAGCGACGCGGCGGATCGAGGCAGATATCGCAGTTGCCGCACGGCTGCTGGCGACCTTCACCAAAATAGTTAAGCAGCACCAGACGACGGCAGGTTTGCGCCTCGGCAAACGCGCCCATGGCGTTGAGTTTGTGGCGTTCAATATCCTGCAGCGGCCCTGGCGCTTTCTCTTCCAGACACTTACGCAGCCACGCCATGTCGGCCGGGTCGTACAGCATCATCGCTTCCGCCGGCAGACCATCACGCCCGGCGCGGCCGGTCTCCTGATAGTAGGATTCGATATTGCGCGGAATGTCGAAGTGCACCACAAAACGCACGTTGGGCTTGTTGATGCCCATGCCGAACGCCACGGTCGCGACCACGATTTGCAAATCGTCACGCTGAAAGGCTTCCTGCACGCGTGCGCGCTGCTCGCTGTCAATGCCGGCATGATAAGCGCCAACGCTGATACCGCGACTCTGCAGACGCGCAGCGGTGTCTTCCACTTTGGCGCGGCTGTTACAGTAGATGATGCCGCTTTTGCCGCGCTGATCCTGCACATAGCGCAGCAGCTGCTCGGTGGGCTTGAACTTCTCCACCAGCGTGTAGCGAATGTTGGGACGGTCAAAACTGCTGATCTGAATCAGCGGATCGTGCATCTGCAGCAGATGCACGATGTCGTTACGCGTGGCTTCATCGGCGGTGGCGGTCAGCGCCATCACCGGCAGCTGCGGAATGCGCTGGCGCAGCTGACCGAGCGCGCCATATTCCGGACGGAAATCGTGGCCCCACTGCGAAATACAGTGCGCTTCATCGACGGCCAGCATCACCGGATTCCAGTGCTGCAGGGTGTCGAGGAAGTTATCCATCATCAGACGTTCCGGCGCGATGTACAGCAGCCGCAGTTTGCCGCTGCGGCAGTCCGCAAACACCTGCTGCTGCTGCTCACGCGTCTGCGTCGAGTTAAGGCACGCCGCCGCCACGCCGTTCGCCAGCAGCTGATCGACCTGATCTTTCATCAGTGAAATCAGCGGCGAAACCACCAGCGTCAGCCCTTCGCGCACCAGCGCCGGGATTTGATAGCACAGCGATTTGCCGCCGCCGGTCGGCATCACCACCAGGCAGTCGCGCCCTGACAGCGCGGTTTCGATGATGGTTTGCTGACCCGGACGGAACTGCTGATAGCCGAAGGTATCCTGTAATACCTGCTGCGCCAGCATTTCCTGATTAAGCACTGCCGATGTTGCCACGGTAATCCTGTTTTGACTGGTTAGAACAGATCGTTAAGCGTTACGCCGACGCCAAGACGCGTCTGGCGATGGTTATAGTCAATAAGGGATTCACCATAACCGCTGAACAGCTGCGTGTAAAAGCGCACGTGTTCAGAAATCGGATAGCTCCACGCGAAGGTGGCACCGCCGTAGCCGCTATTCCAGTTGTAGTTGCCTTCCACGCTGAAAATGCTGTCGCCGAGCATATAGCCCAGCTTCGCGCGGTAGTAGCCCATGTATTTGGTGATGTCCGGGTTATCGTCGTTGCTGGCACTTTCCGGCAGACGATACCAGGGTTTGATTTCCGCCAGGAAGTTGCCATTCTCCGCCATCAGACGGGCGTAAGCGCGGTTCCAGCTGCGTGACGTGGGATCGCTGCGGCCATTTGACTGATGATTCAGACCCAGCTCGACGTCGCGTAATGTCCAGCCGCCCAGCGAATAGTCGGTGGCCCAGCCGAGAAAAATCTGCGGCTCATAGTTGGTTTCACGAAACGGTGATGAAGCCCCCCGGTTCGACAGCTGCCACCAGGAGCGCTGAGTATACGACGCGGCCAGCACCGAGTTGTCACCCAAAATGCCGCGCCACAGCGGAAACGCCAGGCTGAGCTGGAATTTTACTTCATCCTTTTTCGCTTTGTCTGCCCAGTTGTAAGAGGAAATCGCCTCTTTATTCATGTCGCTGGTGTAGGTGTAAAGCAGATAGTTATTTTCATAGGGATAAAGCACGAATGGGTTATCGTGTTTTTCCAGCAGGTTAGCGATAATACTGCCCTTCACTGCTGGTGCGTCATGAACCTCTTTCACGGTGGCTTCATCGGCCTGCGCCAGCGCAGGAACCATAAATGCCGCGGCCAGCAAGGCGTACTGCTTACGCATAGAATTCTCCAGAGCGCTGCAAAAGTTATCGTCGGGCGACGGTTCAAAAAGCACGCCATTCTACACGCAAACCCGGTGGTTGATTAGCGCGGATTTCTGAAACTGGAAAGCGGCGCGAACGCGGCATAATATACACAATTCTTTAACATCTTAAGGCAGGAAAAATGTCATCCCCGATGCTGACACAGCAGGAAGCGCGCCGGCTGATTGGCGAAATTTTTGTCTATCACATGCCGTTTAATCAGGCACTGGGCCTTGAGCTGGATCGCCTTGAAGCCGATTACGCCGAACTCGGCTTTGCCAATAAAACCATGCTGGTGGGTAACGCCGCGCAGCAGATTCTGCACGGTGGCGTGATTGCCTCAGTGCTGGATGTTGCCGCCGGGCTGGTGTGCGTCAGCCATGCGCTGTCGCGCCAGCAGAGCATCAGCGAAGAGGAGCTGCGTCAGCGCCTGTCACGCATGGGCACCATTGATATGCGCGTCGACTACCTGCGCCCGGGACGCGGCGAGCGCTTTGTCGCCACCAGCAGCCTGCTGCGCGCCGGGAATAAAGTCGCGGTTGCGCGCGTCGAATTGCACAATCAGCAGGGCGATTACATCGCCACTGCGACTGCGACCTATCTTATTGGTTAACTTCGTGCGGCCTGCCACACTCGCCGCTTTTCTGGAATAGATGATGGATACGCAACAAACGCGTCAGGGCATTTTTTATGCGCTGGGCGCTTACTTTATCTGGGGCATCGCACCGGCCTATTTCAAGCTGGTCAAAGAAGTGCCACCGACGGAAATTATGACCCACCGTGTGATTTGGTCGGCCCTGTTTATGCTGGGGCTGATTACCCTGAGCCGCAGCTGGCGTCAGGTACGCAGCGTGCTGGCCCAGCCGAAAAAAGTGCTGCTGCTGGCGCTGACCGCACTGACTATCGGCGGCAACTGGCTGCTGTTTATCTGGGCGGTGAATAATCAGCATATGCTGGAGGCCAGCCTCGGCTACTTTATCAACCCACTGATTAACGTGGTGTTTGGCATGCTGTTTCTGCGTGAGCGCTTCCGCCGTCTGCAGTGGCTGGCGGTGCTGCTGGCGGCCACCGGCGTGCTGGTGCAGCTGTGGCAGTTCGGTTCGCTGCCGGTCATCGGCCTCGGCCTGGCGCTGAGCTTCGCGCTGTACGGGCTGGTGCGCAAGAAGATTCAGGTTGATGCACAGAGCGGTATGCTGATTGAAACCGCGTGGCTGTTCCCGCTGGCGGCCATCTATCTGTTTGGCTTTGCCGACAGCGCCACCAGCCACCTCAGCGCCAATCCGCTCAGCCTGAATCTCAAGCTGATCGCCGCCGGCATCATTACCACCATTCCGCTGATGCTGTTCGCCGCCGCCTGCGCGCGCCTGCGCCTGTCGACGGTCGGTTTCTTTCAATATCTGGGGCCGACGCTGATGTTCCTGCTGGCGGTGCTGTTTTACGGTGAGAGCCTGACGCCGGATAAAATGGTGACCTTCGGCTTCATCTGGCTGGCGCTGGCGATCTTCATTCTGGACGCGCTGCTGTTTTCAGCCCGCACGCGCGTGCGCATAGCGTGAGATAAAACGGGCCATCGCCGGGCCGGTGAGCAGAATGGTAAACAGACGCAGCGTCTGCAGCGCCATGACAAACGCGATATCGACCCGGCTGCCAGCAGCAATAATCGCCACCGTATCCAGCCCGCCCGGGCTGGTTGCCAGATAAGCGGTCATCAGATCGACGTGCAGCACGCGCGTCAGCATCCACGCCAGCCCCCCGCACAGCAGCATCAGGCCGATAATCGAGGCGATCATTTGCGGTAGCGTGCGCAGCGCCAGCAAAAAGATCGGCCGGGTAAAGCGCAGGCCAACGCTCCAGCCGATCAGCGCATAGGCCAGTGCCAGCAGCCACTCCGGCACCTGCAGCGTCGCGACACCTGTTCCGTGCAGCGTGGCACCCATCAGCGCTGGCAGCAGCAGCGCGCCGGACGGGATACGCAGTTTCTGCCCCAGCCACGCGCCCGCCACCATCACCAGCAGCGTCAGCACGAAGCCACTGTGCAGCGGCGGCAGCCAGACAATGTGGGCAGCAGCACCGCTGCTGCCGAGGCCGATGCGAGCCACCACGGCCGCGGCGGTAGCAACAAACAGTACGCGCAGATATTGCATAAACGCCACCAGCCGCACGTCGGCGCCGAAATCGCCCGCCATCGCCACCATTGCGGACGCGCCGCCCGGCGACGATCCCCACGCGCCGGTCGGTCCCGGCAGCGAGCTAAAGCGCACCAGCAGAAAACCGGACAGCCCGCTGGCCGCCAGCGTCAGCAGCAGCACCGCCAGCACCACCGGCCAGTCATCGAGCAGCGGTGAGAGGATCGCAGGCGACAGGCTCTGGCCGATCATGCAGCCCAGCACCGCCTGTGCCAGCACGAACAGCCGTTTGTCGATGCGCACGGTTGCGCCGCTCAGACCCATAATGGTACCGACAATCATCGGACCGAGCAGCAGTGCAGCCGGCAGGTGCAACAGCTGCAACAGGCAGCCCAGCACCAGCGAAGCCGTCAGCAGCAGCGCCCACTGCTGCCGCAAAGAGAAACGCGCCATAAGGTGGAAATCAGAAAGTGAGTTGAGGCAACAGGTTAGCAGATTAGCGCTGGCGCGTCAGGGGTAAGGCGCCAGCAAAAGACCGCACGCTGTTGTAGCGGCGCAATTTATTGCGCTCAGGTTTGCGTATTAATAACGCGAATGCCACGACGCAATATGCTGAGCATCCGTTAGACAAAGCGCGATGAATCGCGCCGCTACGGTTCTGTGCGATGATGCAATGCTGTGCGATTACAGCCAGTTCTTCCGTTTGAAATAGAGATACGGCGCCAGCCCGGCGAGAATCATCAGGCCAATCGCACCGGGATAACCAAAGCTCCACTTCAGCTCCGGCATAAACTCAAAGTTCATACCGTAGCTGGAGGCCACCAGCGTCGGCGGCAGGAACACTACGGACACCACCGAGAAGATTTTGATGATGCGGTTCTGCTCGATGTTAATAAAGCCCATCGCCGCCTGCATCAGGAAGTTAACCTTCTGGAACAGCGATTCGTTGTGCGGCAGCAGCGATTCGATGTCGCGCAGGATCTCGCGCGCCTGCTCCAGCTGATTGCCCGGCAGCCGCGCTTTACGCACCAGGAAGTTCAGCGCACGCTGGGTATCCATCAGGCAAAGACGCACTTTCCAGCCGATATCCTCCAGCTCCGCCAGGCGCGACAGCGCGTCGTCGTACTCTTCGCCCTGTTGCCCTTCCATAATCACGCGGCTGAGTTTTTCCAGCGCGCTATAGATGTTCTCGATCTCATCCGCCAACTGCTCGATTTTGGTTTCGAACAGATCGAGCAGCAGTTCGTAGGCGTTGCCGTCAGTCAGCTGCTGATTGCGCGCGCGCATGCGGTACAGGCGGAACGCCGGCAGCTCACGCTCGCGCAGTGTGTACAGGCGATCTTCGCGGATGGTAAACGCCACGGTGGAGTTGCCAGCGTGGTCTTCAGCATCTTCAAAAAAGAAAAAGGAGTGGATGTGCAGGCCGTCTTCGTCTTCGAAGAAACGCGCCGAGGCCTCAATGTCCTCCAGCTCGGGGCGCGTTGCCAGGCTCTGCCCCAGTTCTGACTGCACGCGCTCACGCTCGCTGTCGTCCGGCTCGATCAGATCGACCCACACCGAGGTGTTGAGTTTGTCGTTGTTGTCTTCCAGCTCGATGCGCGTCAGGCGATCGCGCTCCAGTTTAAATGCGCTCAGCATAGCAATACTCCCCATTGCAGACGACATGGGACAAGGCGGTGAACCGCAGTGCTGCTGGCACCACGGGCACGGCAAAGCCTGAACGCGGAAACTTTCGCTTCAAGGGTAAATCAGTGCTGACTCGTGCGACGAGAGTGTAAAGGGAGGTCGCTGATAACCGCTAAGGCTACCCGCAATGAGAGGTGACCTTAGGAGTTGTTCCTGTTAAACAGGCGGTTGAGCCAGCATCGACTGGGCGCGTCCAAGGCATTGTCCTCTCATGATAATAGTGCGCGCATGTTACGCTGAGACGAAAAAGTCGTCAAGGTAGCGCAACCGCGCTACACGGTTTCCAGCCGGGCGTAAGCCGCCACCAGCCACTTGATGCCCTGGCCCTGGAAGGCCACCTGCAGACGGCTGTGCTCGCCGCTGCCTTCCAGATTGATAATGGTGCCTTCGCCGAACTTAGCGTGGCGCACGCGCTGCCCGAGCGCGAAGCCGCTGTCGCTCTTCGCCACCGGTGTGCCCATGCGCTGATGACTCACCGGCCGGCTCACGCTGGCGCGCAGCCGCACCTCTTCCACGCACTCTTCCGGCAGTTCACCAATGAAACGCGACGGCCGGTGATACACTTCCTTACCATAAAGGCGGCGGGTTTCAGCGTAGGTGAGCGTCAGCTTCTCCATCGCGCGCGTCACGCCGACATAGGCCAGGCGACGCTCCTCCTCCAGCCGGCCGCCTTCGTCCAGCGACATCTGGCTCGGGAACATGCCCTCTTCCATGCCGACGATAAACACCTGGCTGAACTCCAGCCCTTTCGCCGAGTGCAGCGTCATCAGCTGCACCGCATCCTGCCACTTGTCCGCCTGGCCTTCGCCAGCTTCCAGCGCCGCGTGCGACAGAAACGCCTGCAGCGGCATCAGATCTTCGTCTTCGTCCTGATAGCTGAACTGGCGCGTGGCAGTGACCAGTTCCTCTAAGTTTTCGATACGCGCCTGGCCTTTTTCGCCCTTTTCCTGCTCGTACATCAGCCACAGGCCGGAGTCTTTAATCACCCGATCGGTCTGTACGTGCAGCGGCAGCTCAGCGGTTTCCGTCGCCAGCGCATCCACCAGCTCGCAGAAGCGCTGCAGCGCCGAGGCGGCACGGCCAGCCAGCGCTTTGGATTGCAGCAGTGCGCGCGTGGCCTGCCACAGCGTCAGCTGCTGCTCACGCGCGGTCTGGCGCACCACATCGAGCGTGCGATCGCCAACGCCGCGCACCGGCGTGTTGACCACGCGCTCGAATGCCGCATCGTCATTGCGGTTGGCCAGCAGCCGCAGATAGGCCAGCGCATCTTTGATCTCCTGGCGCTCGAAGAAGCGCATGCCGCCGTAAATGCGGTACGGCATGCTGCCCTGCAGCAGCGCCTCTTCCAGCACGCGCGACTGGGCGTTGCTGCGGTAGAGAATGGCACAATCCTGCAGCGCGTTGCCGTTTTCATGCCAGGTTTTGATGCGATTGACGACAAAGCGCGCTTCATCCAGCTCGTTGAACGCGCAATACAGCGAAATCTTTTCGCCGTCGCTGCCGTCGGTCCACAGCTCTTTCCCCAGACGGCCATTGTTGTTGGCAATCAGGGCGTTGGCTGCTTTCAGAATGTTATTGGTGGAGCGATAGTTCTGCTCAAGACGGATGGTTTCCGCGCCTGGGAAATCCTGCAGGAAACGCTGGATGTTCTCCACCTGCGCGCCGCGCCAGCCGTAAATGGACTGATCGTCATCGCCAACGATGATGACCCGGCCGCTGTCGCCAGCCAGCATGCGAATCCACGCGTACTGAATGTTGTTGGTGTCCTGGAATTCGTCCACCAGAATATTGCTGAAGCGCTCGCGGTAGTGATTGAGAATCTGCGGCTTGTTGAGCCACAGCTCATGCGCCCGCAGCAGCAGTTCGGCGAAGTCGACCAGCCCGGCGCGATCGCAGGCTTCCTGGTACGCCTGATAGATACGCAGCCACGTCTGCTCCACCGGATTGCCGTAGCTTTCAATGTGCTTAGGCCGCAGCCCTTCGTCCTTTTTGCCGTTGATGTACCACATGCCCTGACGCGCCGGCCACTGTTTCTCGTCGAGGTTCATGGCTTTGATCAGGCGCTTGAGCAGACGCAGCTGATCTTCGCTGTCGAGGATCTGGAAATCCTGCGGCAGCCCGGCATCCAGGTGGTGCGCGCGCAGTAAACGGTGCGCCAGGCCGTGGAAAGTACCAATCCACATGCCGCCCTGGCTGGTACCGATCAGCTGGTCGATACGGTGGCGCATCTCCGCCGCCGCCTTGTTGGTGAAGGTCACCGCCATGATTGAGTAAGGCGAGCAGCTCTCTACCGACAACAGCCAGGCGATGCGATGCACCAGCACGCGGGTTTTACCGCTGCCTGCTCCGGCCAGCACCAGCAGATTGCTGCGCGGCGCGGCGACCGCTTCGCGCTGTTTGTCATTCAAGCCGTTAAGCAGATCGGAAACGTCCATAAGCACCGTTTTAAGCAAGTAGGATGCGTATCCTGCACCGTTCGCGTTGCCGCCTGGCGGCAAGGGCAGATATCTGCGAGGGCGTAATCAGCTAAGCGATCAGGCTGGTGACACACAGCCTGCACGGCCGCGCGTTGCAGAATACAGAATACGACTGGATAAATTTACAGCCATTATAGCAGCGAGGTCAGCGATGCCAACTGATGAATTTCCACGTGTGGCAACAGGCGCGCGTCATCAATCTTCATCAGATTGCCGTCACGCAGGTTGATCCAGCACGCCTGCAGACCGGCGCGCAGCGCACCGGCGACGTCGGTGGTCAGGTCATCGCCGACGTGCAGAATATGCTGCGGCGCAATGCCCAACCGTTCGGCGGCCAGATGGTACATATCCTGCCACGGCTTGGCGCGCCCGTGCGGACCGGCGCGCAGCGCGAACTGGAAGTAGTGATCAATGCCGAGCTTTTGCGGGTCGGCGTTGCCATTGGTGATCGCCACCAGCGGCACGCGCTCGCCGAGCCAGGCCAGCGTCTGATGCGTCTCTTCTGGCATCTCCACCGCACTGCGCCACTGATGAAACACGCTCATCACGTCGCGGGCACCTGCGCTGGCTTGCGCGGCCGGCAGTCCGGCGTTGAGCAGCGCCAGCTCTACCGAGCGGCGACGCCACTCAGAGACATCGTGATAAATTTCCGGCTCACGCAGCAGCAGTTCATCGCGCAGCGCCTGATAATCTTCCGGCGTAAACTCGCGCAGCGCCGGGTGATACGCCTGCAGCGCAGCATGCGATTCCGCCGTGGTTTTGCGGATCACCGGATAGTTGTCATACAGCGTATCGTCGAGATCGAAGGTGATGGCTTTGATCGGGCCCAGCGGGCGATAAAACTTCATTCAGACTTTCCTCGTTTGGCACGCGGGTGTGCCGCATCGTATACCGACGCCAGATGCTGGAAATCCAGGTGGGTATAGATTTGCGTGGTCGAGAGGTTGGCGTGGCCGAGCAACTCCTGCACCGCGCGCAGATCGCCGCTCGATTCCAGCAGATGGGTAGCAAACGAGTGGCGCAGCTTATGCGGGTGGATATGGCTGGCGACGCCCTGCTTAATGCCCCATTCGGCGAAGCGTTTCTGCACATTGCGCGCCGAAATACGGCTGCCGCGCGTCGACACAAAAACCGCATCATCCTGCGGCGCGAAGCTGTTGCGTAGCGGCAGCCAGTGCTGCAGCCAGGTGACGGCGGTGCCGCCAATCGGCACGCGGCGCTCTTTGCTGCCTTTACCGCGCACCCAGACCTCGCCGCTCTCCAGGTCCAGATGACGACAGTCGATGCCCACCAGCTCAGCGAGACGTAAACCGCCGCCGTACATGGTTTCCAGCATGGCGCGGTCGCGCACTGCCAGCGGATCGTCGAGGTCGATCTCCAGCAGCTGGCTGACTTCGTCGACATCCATATTTTTTGGCAGATGCCGTGCGTTGCGCGGCGTGGCGATGCCTTTCGCCGGATTGGCGCTCAGCATGCCCTGGCTGACCTGCCAGTCGAGAAAGCTGCGCAGCGCCGACATGCGCAGGGCCAGGCTACTGGCCCCGAGACCGCCGCGCCGGCTGCGCGCCGCCAGACTGCGCACCTGAGCCGGTTCCAGCTGCGACCACGCGGTGATGTGCATGTCATCCGCCATGGCGATAAGCGCCTGCAGCTGGCGCTGGTAATTCTTTTGCGTCAGCGGGCTGAGCTGGCGTTCGACTTTCAGATAGCGCAGAAAGCCCTCAACGGCCGGCAACAGCGGGCTGGCGCTGCTCATGCACGCTCCACCCAGCGAGACAGCAGGTCGGGCAGCATTTGTGCCAGGTGCTGCAGCAGCAGCGTGCCCATGCCCGCCTGATAGTGCTGGTTGTCGCGGCTGCTGAAGATCAGTACGCCGAGATCGCCCTGCTCGCCCATCAGCGACATCGCCACCGATCCGACGGCTTTCGCCTGCGGCAGCAGCAGCAGCAGCTCCGGTCCGTTCAGGCTGCCAAGGTAGTGATGCTGCTGACCAAAGCGCTGGATGCGCAGCGGCTCAAACGCCTGGCGTGACAGACCAAGCTGGGTGAAATCGGAGGGTGCGCCGATGCGCCAGCGGTCGCTGAACAGCCGCACATTGGCGCCCGCCAGGCCAAGCTCGCGCGCCCAGCGGTGCAGGCGCGTCAGCATCTCCTGCAGGCTATCGGCCGCCGCGAGATGGCTCTGCAACGCCAGCAGACGATCGAACAGCTGATGATTGGCGGTTGCCTGCTCCATCAGCAGCGTGATCTCCTCTTCCAGCTGCTGGATGTGGTTGCGCTGACGCGCCATATGCCACTCCACCAGCGATACGCTGCCGCGCACCGGATGCGGCACCATCATTTGCTCAACCTGGCGCGCATTGCGAATAAAGAAATCGGGGTTGTGACGCAGCCAGGCGCTCACCGCCTGATCGTCCAGCAAAACCGCGCTGTCGGTCTGCTCTTCGATATTTTTCATAGATGAATAAACCCATCATAGACGTGTGTGGCTGGCCCGGTCATAAACAGCGGCTGACCGGCCCCTTTCCAGGCGATATGCAGCGTGCCGCCGGGCAGATCGACGCGCACTTTCTCCGCCAGAATGCCCTGCTGAATGCCGCAGGCCACTGCGGCGCAGGCGCCGCTGCCGCACGCCTGGGTTTCGCCCGCGCCGCGTTCATACACGCGCAGACGGATGTGTTCCGGATTGACCACTTCCATAAAGCCGACGTTCACGCGCTCGGGAAAGCGCTCATGGCTCTCCAGTGCCGGACCGAGCGTCTCCACCGCGGCGGTTTTCACGCTTTCAACCTGAATCACGCAGTGTGGATTGCCCATTGATACCGCGCCAAACATCACGGTCTGCTCGGCCACGCGCTGCAGATAGAGGTTTTCCGCCTTGTTAGCGCGTAGCGGCACCTGCTGCGGGTCAAAGTTGGGCTCGCCCATGTTAACGCGTACCAGCTCATCGCTGGTGACGCTCAGTACCATGCGGCCGGTCTGAGTGCTGACGCGAATGTCGCTTTTATTGGTCAGCCCTTTGAGACGAACAAAGCGGGCAAAACAGCGCGCGCCGTTGCCGCACTGTGCCACTTCGCTGCCGTCAGCGTTGAAGATGCGGTAGTGGAAATCGAGATCCGGATCGTAAGGTGGCTCGACGATCAGCAACTGATCGAAGCCGATCCCCAGATGCCGATCCGCCAGGCGGCGAATCAGTTCCGGCGAAAAAAAGACGTTTTGCGTCACGGCATCGACGACCATAAAGTCGTTACCGAGACCGTGCATTTTCGAGAACTGCATTTTCTGCTCCGCCGGATGACTCATCGGGTTTAATTCGCCTGCACGCCAGCCGGTTTGCTGGTGACCAGGCCGCTGGTATCCGCATCCTGTGCCGCTTTCTGCTGCTGCTCAGTCACCGGCTGATTTTTCTGTTGCGGCCGATCGTTGGGCGGGAAATACAGCGGTCCTTTCAGGCCACAGCCTACCAGGCTGACCAGTGCCAGCGCCATACCCAGCTGGCTCATCACTCGTATCATTCTGTCTGCTCTTTTTATCCAAATCCCAGCTGCTTATCATCGCAGTTGACGTTGTAAAAGCAACAGGAAATATCCGGCAGAAGGTTCAGAAACGGGGGCAGGCCACTGCGTGCAGCGCAGCGGCTTTAGTGCATCTGGTAGCGCGGCTGGAAGTCGCCGTTGTCGTTGTCCGGCTGGGTGGCGCACAGCTGCGTCAGCGTCTGGCTGCGGAACGGAATCACCTGGAAGCGATCGCCGGCGTGCACAATCTGATAGAACTGCGGCAGGTTGAAATTGATAAAGCTCGAGCCGTAGGTAAAGCGATCGTGCGACGACGAATAGAAGCGGCTGACGTCACGCACCAGCTCCTCTTTGCTGCCTTCGCAATGGTGATACACCTCAACCCGGTTGCTTTCATCAAGGATATAGATGTTGAAGCCGCGATCGTCACTGGTGTCTTCAAAGAAGAACTGAATGATGCCTTCGCTGGCGTAGCCGTTAACCACCGGTGGTAGCGGCGTCTGGTTCGATTCAACTTTGATCGACAAACCGTGCAGCTTGTTGTTGGAAATCGCGCCGTAAAATTCGACTGCGTTTTCCAGCTTCTGCACCGAGACGCTCATGCGCTCGAAAAACAGCCCCCAGGTCTGACCGGCCATGCGCAGCGCTTTAAAGCGGCCCGGCTCCTGACGCGTGCTCGACAGGCGCAGCTCAATGCATTCCGACACCAGCTGCTGCACACGGGTACGAATCAGGCCGCGCAGATGCTGGCTGTAGCAGAATACTTCCACCGTGTCCGGCGGTGCGGCGTCCTGATGCATTTTGCCCAGGATGGTTTTCAGCGCTTCAATCATCGCCTGCTCGCCGCTGAAGTGCAGCGTACGCACTTCGTTCCACGAGTTGCGGTACAGCAGATCGATGCTGCCGATCAGGCACTGCTGCTGCTGACCAAAGCTGAATACATCCAGCTTACGGAAGTCGAAGTGCACCACCTGATTGCGGAACGCCGAGGTCGGATCGTGTTCGAGGTTAACGATGATCGCCAGATGCCGGATTTCGCACGGGCTGTAGAGCGCTTTCGGCGTCGGCGCCGGCAGACGCAGCGGGAAGTGGCTGGAGACATCGTTGACCAGCTCCTGCAGGCGCGGCAGATCGCAGAACTCGTTGCCCTTAATGTGCAGACGGGTTTTGCGCGTCAGCAGTCCGTTGAACCACGCCCATGCCACTAACTTGTTGAGATAGCGGTTATATTCCAGCGGCTGATGGCTGATGATTGAGCTCATGTCCGGCGACTGGTTATACAGATACCAGCCGGCACGGTTGGCGCGCCCGGCCGGCACATGAATAAAGGTCAGGTTCTCTTCCGACAGATCGGGCGAGATTTGCGGGTTCACCAGCGTGACTTTGCCCGGCAGCGCTTCAAACGCGGCGTACAATTTACGCGTCAGCACGCCGATGTCCTGCGGGCTGGCGCTGACGCTTAAATTGTTGCGACGGGCAAAACGGATCAGGTTGCGATAGCTCTGCATCATCGCATCCAGCAGCTCGTTGTGCGCCTCGCGCACCCGTTCGATTTTCCACTGCGCGCGATTATCCAGCACCGCCAGCTTCTCATCGTCCCAGCCCCACTCTTTCACCAGCTGCGACAAAATTTCACGCCGCCAGCCCGCGCGCGGATGCTGCTCCTCGCTGGAGAGTTTTTCGCACACTTTGAGGTAGAAACAGCGGCGCACCAAATCAAGGCGCGCGGTGTCATCGACGCTGGTCAGATAGCGCGTCACGCGCTCCAGCATCATGCAGTAGGGATCGAGACCGAAGCAGACAATTTCGCCGTCGTGCAGCCGCTGTTTGATATCCATTGCCAGCAGCTGCGTGTTTGGGTATTCCCAGCTGTAAGCTTCCAGCAGCAGGGTTTTCAGCACCGCTTTGTACGGCGAATCAATACTTTTATACAGCTGCCACAGGCTGGCACCGAAATACTCTTCCGCCGACAGCGTGCCGAGACCGCCGAGATCCAGCCACTCATTCGGCGTCAGCACGCCCTGTGAATAGAGCGACATCACGTAATCGTCGTAGTGATGTTCTTCTTCGCCAGGCACCATGTTCCACAGAATGCGTTTGCCCGCCATGCGCACGGCGGTACGGTAGAACTCATCCAGCAGTAAAATATGTTGGGTAGAACCGCAGTCTTCACCGCCGAGGCTGCCGCTCTCATTATGGCGGAAGCGGTTTTCGTCGATCAGGAAGAAGCTGACTTCCACACCCAGCGACACACACCATTTTTGCAGGAGCGTACACTTGCGCTGCAGATTGAGACGCTCTTCGTTATCCAGCCATGACTGATGGCATACCCAGATGTCGAGATCGGAGACGCTGTTCTGGCCGACGGACGAGGTGCTGCCCATCGAGTAGATGCCGGTGATAGGCAGTTCGCCCTTCACCGCGCTGCTGAGGTCAAGCGGATGGTCGCCCGCTAACTGTTGCAGCAGCTGCTGTTGGTTTTCATCAGGCGCAAAGAAGCTGACGCCATGGGGAACGCTACCTTCAAGGTAACCCGGCATCAGCGGATGATGATAATGCAGTAATGTTGGCAGCAGACTGTAGACGTGCTGGAAAGCAGGTCCCATGGCAGCCAGTGCGCGATCTACACGCAGCTGGTTAATCGCATCCAGTCTCTGTTTCAGTGTCTCAATGTAGAGGTACAAGACGTTTCGCCTGA
>NZ_JASEWO010000215.1:0-6766 GCF_030024295.1 Pantoea sp. Pa-EAmG | reverse complement strand
AAATCACGGGCTATAACCTTAACTTAGTGATTTTAAACAAGTAGTTTCTGGTGAAAACAATGATCGAAATCAAAAAATACTGTTATAGTTTTAGCCATTCCCACTGTTTCTTTTTGTTCTCGCCGCTTGCCTTACAATTGGCGTGAATCTCTTCCGACGTCACGAAATAATAATTTTGTGCGTCAAAATTGTTAATTATAAGTAAAAATTCGGTGTAATCTTGTGGCAAAGAGGTAAGCAATGTTTGGATTAGATGCCTTCCACCTGGCCAGGATTCAGTTCGCCTTTACTGTTTCCTTCCATATTATTTTCCCGGCCATCACCATCGGTCTCGCCAGTTTCCTGGCGGTGCTCGAAGGCATGTGGCTGAAAACCCGTAACGAGACCTATCGCGATCTCTACCACTTCTGGTCCAAAGTCTTTGCCGTTAACTTCGGTATGGGCGTGGTGTCCGGGCTGGTGATGGCGTACCAGTTTGGTACCAACTGGAGCGGTTTCTCGCAGTTTGCCGGCAGTATTACCGGTCCGCTGCTGACCTATGAAGTGCTCACCGCCTTCTTCCTTGAAGCGGGCTTCCTCGGCGTGATGCTGTTTGGCTGGAACCGTGTTGGACCGGGCCTGCACTTCTTTGCCACCTGCATGGTTGCGCTCGGCACTATCATCTCGACCTTCTGGATCCTCGCGTCCAACAGCTGGATGCATACCCCGCAGGGCTACATCATAGAGAATGGCATCGTGGTGCCGCAGGACTGGTTCAAGATTGTCTTCAACCCGTCGTTCCCGTACCGCCTGTTCCATATGTCGGTGGCGGCCTTCCTCGCCAGCGCCTTCTTTGTTGGCGCGTCTGGCGCGTGGCATCTGCTGCGCGGTAACGATAACCCGGCAATCCGCAAAATGTTCTCCATGGCACTGTGGATGGCACTGATCGTTGCGCCGATTCAGGCGATGATCGGCGATGCGCACGGCCTGAATACCCTTGAGCATCAGCCGGCAAAAATTGCGGCGATTGAAGGCCACTGGGAAAACCCGCCGGGAGAAGCGACACCGCTGATTCTGTTCGGTATTCCGGATATGGATGAAGAGCGCACCAAATATGCGCTGGAAGTGCCGTACCTTGGCAGCCTGATTTTGACCCACAGCCTGGACAAACAGGTCCCGGCGCTGAAGAGCTTCCCAAAAGAGGACCGCCCGAATTCGCTGGTGATTTTCTGGTCGTTCCGCGTCATGGTGGCCATGGGCCTGCTGATGATCACCCTCGGCGTGCTGAGCCTGTGGCTGCGTTACAAAAAGCGGCTGTATAACTCCCGGCCGTTCCTGTGGTTCGCCCTGCTGATGGGGCCGTCCGGCCTGATCGCCATTCTTGCCGGCTGGTTTACCACGGAAATTGGTCGTCAGCCATGGGTGGTGTACGGCGTGCAGCGCACCATTGATGCGGTGTCGGCGCACGGCGATTTGCATATGAGCATCAGCCTGCTGGCCTTCATCCTCGTCTATTCGTCGGTGTTTGGTGTCGGCTACGTTTATATGATGCGCCTGATCAAGAAAGGTCCGCTGACCGGCGAGGGTAAAGATGTGCGCCACGGTGGTCCGGGGCAGGGCAAAACACCTGCGCGTCCGCTTTCTGCGGCCCATGAGAGTCTGAACGAACCGCAGGAGGGTAAATAAATGATCGATTTCTCCATTATCTGGTTCGCCATTATCGTGTTCGCCACCCTGATGTATATCGTGATGGATGGCTTCGATCTTGGCATCGGCATCCTGTTCCCGTTCAATAAAGATGCGGTTGAGCGCGACATGATGGTGAATACCGTTGCGCCGGTGTGGGATGGCAACGAAACCTGGCTGGTGCTGGGCGGTGCCGGTCTGTACGGTGCGTTCCCGCTGGCCTACTCGGTGATTGCCGATGCGCTGGCCATTCCGCTCACCGCGATGCTGATTGGCCTGATTTTCCGTGGCGTAGCGTTTGAGTTCCGCTTTAAGGCCACCGAAGAGCACCGCGCGTTCTGGGATAAATCGTTTATTGCCGGCTCGCTGCTGGCGACCTTCAGCCAGGGCGTTGCGGTCGGTGCGATTATCGACGGCTTCCCGGTGAAAGGGCGCGAGTTTGCCGGCTCGGCGCTGGACTGGCTGGCGCCGTTCCCGCTGTTCTGCGGCGTCGGTCTGGTGGTGGCATATGCGCTGCTGGGCTGTACCTGGCTGATCATGAAAACCGAGCATGAGCTGCACCGTAAGATGTCCGCGCTGGCGACGCCGCTGGTGATCGCGCTGCTGCTGATTGTCGGCATTATCAGCCTGTGGACGCCGTTCACCCACGATGCGATTGCGCACCGCTGGTTCAGCCGTCCTAACCTGTTCTGGTTCCTGCCGGTGCCGGTGCTAGTGCTGCTGTGTTCGTGGGGCATCGTGCGCGCCATTAAGCGTGAGGCGCACTACTCGCCGTTCCTGCTGACGCTGGCGCTGGTGTTTCTCGGCTTCTCCGGCCTTGGTATTAGCGTGTGGCCGCACATTATTCCGCCGTCGATCACCATCTGGGACGCCGCGTCACCGCCGCAGAGTCAGGCCTTTATGCTGGTCGGTAGCTTACTGATTATTCCGGTGATTCTGGGTTATACCTTCTGGAGTTACTACGTGTTCCGCGGAAAAATCAAAGCCGACGAAGGATACCACTGAGATGCAAACCGAGGTCAGCAATATGAGCAACCCCACTGAAACGAAAGCCCCCTGGTGGAAGCGCGTGCTGTGGTTAGTAATCATCTACGGCGCAAGCGTGCTGGCACTGGGCGTGGTGGCATCACTGTTTCGTATGATGATGACGGCAGCGGGCATGCGTTCGCACTGAGTGGTCGATGAGGGCAGGCACGCCTGCCCGGCATTATCGGTCGCCATTAATAGCGCCCCTGCGGGTACGATTTGTAGGGTGCGCATTAATGCGCACCGCTATGCGCAGGCAAATCACTGCTCAACGATGCGATGCTATTAAGGAGATAAAAAGTTAGTCACCTAAGCAATTAATGCTTTTCCCGTCTCGCTGTCTTTACTCTTCCTTACGTTATCCATACGATTTTGTTATGTTTATGTGACGGATTACGCAAAAGCACCGCCTTTCCCAACCCATTCAATTAAAAAAAATGCTCAGCCTGAATCTGAAAAAACAGTACATCAACGATCTGGTGGACTGGATCGAGGCCAATCTGACCGACGAGCTCAACATCGATCTGATTACCCTCAAATCCGGTTACTCCAAGTGGCACATGCAGCGCATGTTCAAAGAGATGACCGGCCAGACGCTGGCCTCGTACACGCGCAAACGTCGCCTGACGCTCGCTGCCATGGCGCTGCGCCTGACCAGCATGCCGCTTATTGATATCGCCGTGCGGTTTGGCTTTGATAATCAGCAAAACTTTACCCGGGTGTTTAAAAGCCACTTCGCCATGACGCCAGGCGCTTATCGCCGCATTCCTGAGATGCAGATGAAAGACTTCCACAGCCGCATCTCAACCCAGCGGCAGTGGGTGAGTGCGCGCCTGGCAGAGAAGCCGGAGCTGAAGCTGTGCGGAGAAGTGATTGAGTGGGAGTGCCGCTTCGGCGAATACATTGACCACCACAATCACGTGGTGGCGCAGCATACGCGTGATTTCATCGCCTTCGCCGGCCAGCACGTACAGCGTGGCTGGCTCGGTTTCCAGTTCAGCCCGGGGGTTAACTCCAGCGATCAGCAGCATATCAGCCTGTTCCAGGCGCTGGAGAGCCAGTATGCCGACGTGCTGACCGGCAATGTACAGAACTGGACCGGTGAAAGCGGACTGTATGCGGAGATTGACTGGCACGGCGCGCCGGAAGAGATCAATGCGTTCACCGCAGAGGTGTACTACAACCATCTGCCTGCGCTCGGCGTGGCGCGGCGGCCGGGCAAGGACCTGATTAAGCTCGATCTGCGCTACAGCACGCCGGATCTGCTGCAGGGCACCTTTTACATTCCGGTTAAAGTCGGATAATGCATAAATCGTGCGGTAAACTGTGATAAACCGCACGATTTTATAAATTCCTGTGCCTGAGTGGCGTAAAATCCTTCACTGAAACCTGACTGACCGTGGAAAACACTGTTTGCCACTTCTCAGGCTGGATCATCACCTGCATGCCTGGTCCATTCCGGACCGTTATAGTGAAAAGACAAAAAATTATGCGACTTCTACCGTTGTTACTTTCAACAGCGCTTGTGGCGTTTTCCGCGCTGGCAAGTGCCCAGATGGCTGAGCCTTTCTCACCGCCAGGCGGTCTGCATCCGCATCAGCCTCACTGCGCCCAGCATGAGATTGCCGGCGATAATGCGCTGCCACAGCAGCGTACGGATGACGTGACGCTGCTGACCTGCACTAACCACCAGGCCTGACGGCGCGCTACCTGCTTAGCGACCAGCGCCGTATTGCGTCCGTCCGCTTTCAGCCCCTCCCTCCGCTGCAATACGCCCGGCCTGGCAAATAACTCGAAAATCCCGAGCAATAAACGAGACATAAGCTGCTTTTAACGAGGTGTTACAGCGGCTAAACTTCTCCACCAAATGTCTCTGCTCAGGAGGAGTTGTGAACAAACCCCGTAGTATTCGAAGCTTGCTGAAAAGCTTTATTGAAAGTGACGCCAGCAACGGCATGGTGCTGATTCTGGCGGCGGTGGCGGCGATGGTGCTGGCCAATAATGCCGCCACCGCGCAGGGCTATCAAAACCTGCTGGCGGAGCCGGTACAGATTCGCTTCGGCGTGCTGGATATCAGCAAAAACCTGCTGCTGTGGATTAACGATGCGCTGATGGCGCTGTTCTTTCTGCTGATTGGCCTCGAAGTGAAGCGCGAACTGATCAGCGGCGAGCTGGCCAGCCGCGATCGCGCGATCTTCCCGGTGATTGCTGCGCTGGGCGGCATGGTTGCGCCGGCGCTCATTTTCCTGCTGTTCAATCATGATAACGAAGTTGCCCGCAACGGCTGGGCCATCCCGACCGCCACCGACATCGCCTTTGCGCTCGGCGTGCTGGCGCTGCTCGGCAGCCGGGTACCGGCGGCGCTAAAAGTGTTCCTGATGGCGCTGGCGATCATTGATGACCTCGGTGCCATCGTGATTATTGCGCTGTTCTATACCAGCGATCTGTCAGTGCTGTCGCTGAGCGTGGCGGGCGGCGCTATCGTGCTGCTGGCGATCCTCAATCGCTGCGGTGTGCGCAACATCGCAGTGTATATGCTGGTAGGCGTGGTGCTGTGGACCGCGGTGCTGAAGTCCGGCGTGCACGCCACGCTGGCGGGCGTCGTGGTGGGCTTCTTCGTACCGCTGGAGGAGAAAGAGGGTCACTCACCGGCTGAGCACCTGGCGCACGGACTGATGCCGTGGGTGAACTGGCTGATCCTGCCGCTGTTCGCGTTCGCCAACGCCGGCATCTCGCTCAGCGGCATCACCTTTGGCGATGTGCTGTCGCCTGAGCCGCTTGGCATTATCCTCGGTCTGCTGATTGGTAAACCGTTAGGTATCACGCTGTTCTGCTGGCTGGCGGTGAAGCTGCGGCTGGCGGCGTTGCCAGGCAGCACCACCATTCGCGACATTATGGCCATCGGCGTGCTGTGCGGTATCGGCTTTACCATGTCGATCTTCATCAGTTCGCTGGCGTTTGATGCCGCGCATGAACAGCTGGTGACGTTCTCGAAGCTGGGCATTCTTAGCGGTTCACTGCTGTCGGCGGTGATAGGTTACACGCTGCTGCGCATCAAACTGCGCTAATAAGGAGAGGCGCAAGCCTCCTTTATGGTATGAATCAGCTCAATTTTAATCATCTCTACTACTTCTGGCAGGTGTGCAAAACCGGTTCGGTGGTGCGCGCCGCTGAAGTGCTGTGCCTCACGCCGCAGACCGTAACCGGCCAAATCAAAGCGCTGGAAGAGCAGCTGGATGGCGTGCTGTTTCGCCGTCAGGGGCGCGGCCTGGTGCCCACCGAGCTGGGGCAGCTGGTGTTCCGCTATGCCGATCGCATGTTTATGCTCAGCCAGGAAATGCTTGATATCGTTAACTACCGCAAGGAGTCGCATCTGCTGTTTGATGTTGGCGTGGCGGATGCGCTGTCAAAACAGCTGGTGAGCAAGGTGCTGGAAACGGTGGTGATGGCCGGCGAGAAAATTCAGCTGCGCTGCTTTGAATCAACGCATGAAATGCTGCTGGAGCAGCTCAGCCAGCATAAGCTGGATATGATCCTATCCGACTGCCCGATAGATTCAACCCAGCAGGCCGGGCTGTTTTCGGTCAAGCTCGGCGAATGTCCGGTTAGCTTCTGGTGTAATGCGCCACTGCCTGAGCTGCCGTTTCCGGCCTGTCTGGAGCAGCGGCGCCTGCTGTTGCCCGGCCGGCGCTCGATGTTGGGGCGCAAGCTGCTGAACTGGATCCACAGCCAGGGATTACAGGTTGATATTCTCGGTGAATTTGATGATGCGGCGCTGATGAAGGCGTTTGGCGCGCAGAACAATGCGATCTTTGTCGCACCGACGCTGTACGGGGATGATGTCTATCGTGACGATAGCGTGCGCGAGATCGGCAGGCTGGAGACGGTGATGGAGGATTATCACGTTATTTTTGCCGGGCGTATGATTCAGCATCCGGCGGTGCAGCGCATTTGCCATCGCGACTTCAGCGCGCTGTTCAGCCACGGATCGCAGGCATAAAAAAACCGGCGAAGCGCCGGTTCTTTTAACAAAGCGATAAACAGACGGCGATTAAGCCAGTTTGTTGATCTGAGC
>NZ_JASEWO010000214.1:0-6771 GCF_030024295.1 Pantoea sp. Pa-EAmG | reverse complement strand
AATCCGCCGATTTCCACCGGTTTGAGTCAGCCATGAAGTTTATCCGCGGTATTTACAATCTGAAAGAGCAGCATCGCGGCTGCGTCCTGACCATTGGTAATTTTGACGGCGTGCATCGCGGCCACCAGGCGCTGATGGCGGAGTTAATTGCCGAAGGACGTAAACGCAACCTGCCGGTGGTGGTGATGCTGTTTGAGCCACAGCCGCTGGAGCTGTTTGCCGGCGACAAAGCGCCGGCGCGCCTGACGCGTCTGCGTGAAAAGCTCAAGTACCTCGCACTGGCAGGCGTTGACGCCGTGGTGTGCGTGCGCTTCGATCGCCGTTTTGCGGCACACTCAGCACAAAGCTTTATCAGCGAACTGCTGGTCGACAAGCTCAATGTGAAATTCCTCGCAGTGGGGGATGATTTCCGCTTTGGCGCTGGTCGCCAGGGGGATTTCCTGTTATTACAGAAAGCCGGTGCGGAGTATGGCTTTGAGGTCATCAGCACCCAGACCTATTGTGATGGCGGCAAACGTATCAGCAGTACGGCGGTACGTCAGGCGCTGGCGCAGGACGATTTTGCTCAGGCGCAGCAGCTGCTCGGTCATCCGTTCAGTATTTCTGGCCGCGTGGTGCACGGTGATGCACTGGGACGCACCATTGGTTTCCCGACCGCCAATCTCCCGCTTCGTCGCACCGTGACGCCGGTAAAAGGTGTCTTTGCGGTTGAAGTGCTGGGGCTGGGCGAGCAGCCGATTCCCGGCGTGGCAAACATTGGTACGCGCCCGACGGTAAAAGGTCTGCGTCAGCAGCTTGAAGTTCACCTGCTCGACACACATATGAATCTTTATGGGCGCCACATTGAGGTGGTGCTGAAGCAGAAGATTCGCGACGAACAGCGTTTCGCTTCGCTGGACGCGCTGAAAGAACAAATTGCGAAAGATGTGGTGACGGCCCGCCAATTCTTTGGGCTTAACGCACCGGCTTAATGACCGAAATACGGAACCGAGAATCTGATGAGTGACTATAAATCTACCCTGAATTTGCCGGAAACGGGGTTCCCGATGCGTGGCGATCTGGCCAAACGCGAACCGGGAATGCTGCAACGTTGGTATGATGACAACCTGTACGGCATCATCCGCGCAGCCAAAAAAGGGAAAAAAACCTTTATCCTGCATGATGGCCCTCCGTATGCGAACGGCAGCATTCATATTGGTCACTCAGTTAACAAGATTCTGAAAGATATTATCGTTAAGTCGAAAGGCATGGCGGGCTTTGACTCGCCGTATGTTCCCGGCTGGGACTGCCACGGCTTACCGATTGAGCACAAAGTTGAGCAGATGATTGGCAAGCCGGGCGAGAAAGTCAGCGCAGCTGAATTCCGCGCAGCCTGCCGCAACTACGCGGCGGAGCAGGTTGAAGGCCAGAAGAAGGACTTCATCCGCCTTGGCGTGCTCGGCGACTGGGATCGTCCTTATCTGACCATGAATTTCCAGACCGAAGCCAACATCATTCGCGCGCTGGGCAAGATCATCGGTAATGGTCATCTGCACAAAGGCGCCAAGCCGGTGCACTGGTGCATGGACTGCCGTTCCGCGCTGGCGGAAGCGGAAGTGGAGTATTACGACAAAACTTCACCTTCTATCGACGTGATGTTTAACGCGCTGGATGCCGATGCGGTACGCGCGAAGTTTGGCGTTGCAACGTCAGAAGGCCCGGTTTCACTGGTTATCTGGACCACCACGCCGTGGACCATGCCGGCAAACCGCGCCATCTCGCTGCATCCGGAATTCGACTACCAGCTGGTGCAGATTGCCGGCCGCAGCCTGATCCTCGCGAAAGATCTGGTGGAATCGGTGTTGAAACGCGCAGGCATCAGTGAGTGGCAGGTGCTGGGCGAGTGCAAAGGCGCCGCGCTGGAGCTGCAGCTGTTCCAGCATCCGTTCCTTGAGCAGATCCAGTCGAAAGTGGTGCTGGGCGAGCACGTCACGCTGGACGCCGGTACCGGTGCGGTGCACACCGCGCCAGGCCACGGTCCGGATGACTATGTGATCGGCCAGAAGTACGGCATCGAAACCGCTAACCCGGTCGGGCCGGACGGCGCGTATCTGCCGGGCACCTATCCAACCCTGGATGGCGTTAACGTATTTAAAGCCAACGACATGATCGTTGCGCTGCTGCAGGAGAAAGGTGCGCTGCTGCACGTGGAAAAACTGCTGCACAGCTATCCGCACTGCTGGCGTCATAAAACGCCAATCATCTTCCGTGCTACGCCGCAGTGGTTTATCAGCATGGATCAGAAAGGTCTGCGTGCGCAGTCGCTGAAAGAGATCAAGGGTGTGCAGTGGATCCCGGACTGGGGCCAGGCGCGTATCGAAGCGATGGTCGCTAACCGTCCGGACTGGTGCATCTCGCGTCAGCGCACCTGGGGCGTGCCGATGGCGCTGTTCGTCCATAAAGAGAGCGAGCAGCTGCACCCGGATACGCTGGAGCTGATGGAGAAAGTGGCGCAGCGCGTCGAGCAGGACGGTATTCAGGCGTGGTGGGATCTCGATCCGCGCGATCTGATGGGCGATGACGCCGATCACTACGTCAAAGTGCCGGATACCCTCGACGTCTGGTTTGACTCCGGATCGACCAGCTTCTCGGTGGTGGATGCGCGTCCGGAATTTGACGGGCACGCACCGGATATGTATCTGGAAGGCTCGGATCAGCATCGCGGCTGGTTCATGTCCTCGCTGATGATCTCCACGGCGATGAAGGGCAAAGCGCCTTACCGCCAGGTACTGACCCACGGCTTCACCGTCGACGGTCAGGGCCGCAAAATGTCGAAATCAATCGGCAATACCGTGGCACCGCAGGATGTGATGGACAAGCTGGGCGCGGATATTCTGCGTCTGTGGGTGGCCTCAACCGACTACTCCGGTGAGATGGCAGTATCCGACGAAATCCTGAAACGGGCCGCCGACAGCTATCGCCGTATCCGTAACACCGCGCGCTTCCTGCTGGCGAACCTTGCAGGCTTCAACCCGGCGACCGACTGCGTCAGCCCGGAAGAGATGGTGGTAGTGGATCGCTGGGCCGTAGGCCGTGCGCTGGCGGCACAGCAGGACATCGTGCAGTCGTACGAGAACTACGATTTCCACGAAGTGGTGCAGCGTCTGATGCACTTCTGCTCCATCGAGATGGGCTCGTTCTATCTCGACGTGATCAAAGATCGTCAGTACACCGCGAAGGGCGACAGCCTGGCGCGTCGCAGCTGCCAGACCGCGCTGTGGCATATCGCTGAAGCGCTGGTGCGCTGGATGGCGCCGATCATGTCGTTCACCGCGGATGAGATCTGGGGCTATCTGCCTGGCGAGCGTCCACAGTACGTGTTCACCGAAGAGTGGTATCAGGGCCTGTTTGGTCTGGCGCAGGATGAAGCGCTGAATGATGCTTACTGGGCAGAACTGCTGAAAGTGCGCGGTGAAGTGAACAAGGTGATTGAGCAAGCGCGCAGCGACAAACGCATCGGCGGCGCACTCGAAGCCACCGTCACGCTGTACGCGGATCCGGAACTGGCGGCGAAGCTGCAGGCGCTGGGCGATGAGCTGCGTTTCGTGCTGCTGACTTCGGGCGCGACCGTGGCGGATTACGTGACGGCCAGCGACGAAGCGCAGCAGAGCGAACTGTTAAAAGGTCTGAAAATCGCGCTGCATAAAGCAGAAGGCGAGAAATGCCCGCGCTGCTGGCATTACACTACTGACGTCGGCCAGAATCCGGAGCATGCTGCGGTGTGTGGACGTTGCTACACCAACGTAGCCGGAAACGGTGAAGTGCGGAAATTTGCCTGATGAGTAAACTGTGCTCAACCGGACTGCGCTGGGTATGGCTGGTGCTGGTGGTGATCGTGGTCGATTTTGCCAGCAAGCAGTGGGTCATGAACAACATGATGCTGCATGAAACCCAGCCGCTGATGCCGTTCCTGAATCTGTTCTACGCGCACAACTATGGCGCGGCGTTCAGCTTCCTGGCAGACAAAGGCGGCTGGCAGCGCTGGTTCTTTGCCGGTATCGCCATCGCCATTGTGGTGTCGCTGCTGGTGATGATGTATCGCAATCGCGCCAGCAATAAATTAACCAACATTGCCTACGCGCTGATTATCGGCGGGGCGCTGGGTAACCTGTTTGATCGTGCCTGGCACGGCTTTGTGGTCGACTTTATCGACTTCTATGTCGGTGACTGGCACTTCGCCACCTTTAACATTGCCGACTGCGGTATCTGCATCGGTGCGGCGCTGGTGGTGCTGGAAGGCTTTCTCAGCCCGAAAGGCAAACAGGTCACGAATAAATAAGGGTAACAGATGACAGACATCGTTCAGCGCGACAGCGCGCTGCTGGTGCATTTTACACTGAAGCTGGAGGATGGCTCGACGGCTGAATCCACGCGCGCCAACGGCAAGCCTGCGCTGTTCCGTCTGGGAGATGGCAGCCTGTCGGCGGCGCTGGAGCAGGAGCTGGTCGGGCGTAAAGTGGGCGATCAGCACGCCTTTACGCTGGAGCCGGAAGACGCCTTTGGCGCTGCCAGCCCGGATCTGATCCAGTACTTCTCGCGCCGTGATTTCATCGACGCGGGCGAGCCGGAAGTCGGTGCCATCATGCTGTTCAGCGGCATGGGCGGCAGCGAGATGCCGGGCGTGATTCGTGAAATTTCCGGTGACTCGATTACCGTCGATTTCAACCATCCGCTGGCGGGTCAGCGCATTAAATTTGAGATTGAAGTGCTGGAGATCGATCCGGTGCTGGAGGCCAGCGATGCAAATCCTGTTAGCTAACCCACGCGGTTTCTGTGCAGGCGTCGACCGCGCTATCAGCATTGTCGAGCGGGCGCTGGAGATGTATGGCGCGCCAATTTACGTGCGCCATGAAGTGGTGCATAACCGCTACGTGGTCAGCAGTCTGCGCGAGCGCGGTGCGATCTTCATTGAAGAGATCAGTGAAGTACCGGACAACGCCATCCTGATTTTCTCGGCACACGGCGTTTCCCAGGCCGTGCGGGCCGAAGCGAAAGCGCGCAGCCTCACCATGCTGTTTGACGCCACCTGTCCGCTGGTGACCAAGGTGCATATGGAAGTGGCGCGTGCCAGCCGTAAAGGCGTGGAAGCGATCCTCATCGGCCACGCCGGCCATCCGGAAGTGGAAGGCACCATGGGTCAGTACAGCAATCCGAACGGCGGCATGTATCTGGTGGAGTCGCCAGAGGATGTGTTTAAGCTGCAGGTAAAAGATGAAAACAACCTGTGCTTTATGACGCAGACCACGCTGTCGGTGGATGATACCTCGGACGTGATCGATGCGCTGCGTCAGCGTTTCCCGGCAATCATTGGACCGCGTAAGGATGATATCTGCTACGCCACCACCAACCGCCAGGAAGCGGTGCGCGTGCTGGCGCAGGATGCGGAGGTGGTTCTGGTGGTCGGCTCGAAAAACTCCTCCAACTCGAATCGTCTGGCGGAGCTGGCGCAGCGTGCCGGCAAGCTGGCGAAGCTGATTGATTCTGCGGATGATATTCAGGAAGAGTGGGTCAAAGGCGTGCAGTGTATCGGCGTTACCGCCGGCGCTTCGGCTCCGGATATTCTGGTGCAGCAGGTGATTCAGCGCCTGCGTGAGCTGGGCGGCGAAGCGGCGATTGAGCTGATTGGCCGTGAAGAGAATATCGTGTTTGAAGTGCCGAAAGAGCTGCGCGTCGACGTACGCAACGTGCAGTAAGCACTTCAATTTGCTGACAGAAACAGGCCGACAATGTTCGGCCTTTTCTTTATCCTTTATCACCTCAGCCGTGACTTCCAGCGGGCGGGATTGCTTTTACTGATAATCTATCGCGGCTGGCCTAAAATTCTTATTATCCCGTTATTATTGTGGCGTGACTGTTATCTGACCGTTAACCTGTTTACGCTTTGCATGCATAGTTTTGTATCAGGAATGAATAAATATGAGTGAAATCCGCATTGCTATTGTTGGTGCGCCGGGTCGCATGGGACGCAATCTGATTCAGGCCGCACAGCAGGCGGAAGGCGTGGTGTTAGGCGCGGCGCTGGCGCGCAGCGGTTCCTCGCTGCTGGGGGCGGATGCCGGTGAACTGGCGGGAATCGGCAAAACCGGCGTACGGGTGACCGACGATCTGCGGCAGGTGGTGAATGATTTCGATGTGCTGATCGATTTCACCCGTCCGGAAGGCACGCTGGAATATCTGGCGTTCTGCCGTCAGCATCAAAAAGCGATGGTGATTGGCACCACCGGTTTTGATGAAGCCGGTAAGGCAGCCATCCGTGAAGCGGCTGAAGAGATTGGCATCGTGTTTGCCGCGAACTTCAGCGTAGGCGTCAATCTGGTGCTTAACCTGTTACAGCAGGCGGCAAAAGTGATGGGCGACTATGCGGATATTGAGATTGTGGAAGCGCATCACCGCCATAAAGTGGATGCGCCATCTGGCACGGCGCTGGCGATGGGAGAGGCGATTGCCGACGCCATGCACTGGAAGCTGGATGAGCACGCGGTTTACGCGCGCGAAGGCCATACCGGCGAGCGCAAGGCGCAAACCATCGGCTTTGCCACCGTGCGCGCGGGCGATATTGTCGGTGAGCACACCGCGATGTTTGCGGATATCGGCGAGCGCGTAGAGATTACGCACAAGGCTTCCAGCCGCATGACCTTCGCCAATGGGGCCGTTAAGGCTGCTGCATGGCTAAAAGATAAGAAATCTGGCCTTTATGATATGCGTGATGTGCTGGATTTATCGATGTTGTGA
>NZ_JASEWO010000028.1:0-35333 GCF_030024295.1 Pantoea sp. Pa-EAmG | reverse complement strand
TCCGTTCGATGCCGAAATATGTCTTGCCAGGTAACCGGCAAGACGGTATCTACAGGGTTGGGATTGTGTTTGGTCGCCGTAATTGGCAAAACCACAGGACGGTACAAGGTTTTGTAGGGTACGCATTTATGCGCACCAGGATAATTTTAGATGAGTGCGGGTTTTTACCAGGTCGCCATAAATGGCGCCCCTACAGGGTTGGGATTGTGTTTGTTTGCCGTAAATGGCAAACCCACAGGACGGTACAAGATTTTGTAGGGTGCGCATTTATGCGCACCAGGACAAAAACAAACAAATTGAACGCCGTACTCCCCTCACACCATCCGCTCAATCTCGCTCAACGGCACCGCGCGGCTGAACAAATATCCCTGCAGTTCATTACACCCGGCATCGGCCAGCGCGTTTTTCTGGCCCTCGGTTTCGACGCCTTCGGCGGTGACGGTCAGGCCCATGGCGTGGCCGAGGCGCACCACGGATTCGACAATCGCGGTGGAGTTCTCCGCCACGCCCAGCGACTGGGTAAACGACCGGTCGATTTTAATCTTGTCGACCGGAAACGTGCTGAGATAATTCAGGCTCGAATAACCGGTGCCGAAATCATCCAGCGCGATACGGAACCCGGCGTCGCGCAGCGCGATGATACTGTTGCGCGCTTCGTGTTCATCCTCAATCAACACGCCTTCGGTGATTTCCAGCTCCAGCCGCTGCGGATCGGCACCTTCCGACTGCACAATCTCAATTATGCGTTCGACAAACCCGCTGGCGCGGAACTGCACCGGCGAAACGTTCACCGCCACAATCACCTGCGGTAACTTCAGGGCGGTTTTGCAGGCCTCGCGCAGCACCCATTCGCCCAGCGGAATAATCATGCCGGTCTCTTCGGCGATGGCGATAAAGTCCGCAGGCGACACATCGCCGCGCTGCGGATGATGCCAGCGCAGCAGCGCTTCCAGTCCGACAATCTGCTGGCCGCTGATCTCCATCAGTGGCTGATACCACACCGCCAGACCGTCGTACGTGACCAGCGCCTGACGCAGATCCGCCGCTATCTGCTGCCGCGTACGCAGCGATTCATCCATCACCTTTTCAAACTGGCGATACTGACCGCGTCCGCCATTTTTCGCTTCGTATAGCGCAATGTCGGCTTTGCGCATCAGCTCCAGCCGGTCAATGCCATCGCGGGGTGCCAGCGCCAGGCCAATGCTGACGCCAACCCACAGTTCGTTGCCCACCAGCTGATACGGCTCGCCCAGCGCGGCGATGATGCGCTGCGCCAGCGCCTGCACCTGACCGATATTCTCTACCTCCGGCATCACGATGATAAATTCATCGCCGCCAATACGCCCGACGGTATCGCTGGCGCGCACCAGGTGGCTCAGGCGGCGCGCCACCTCGATAATCAGATCATCGCCGGCGTGATGGCCCCAGGTATCGTTAATGATTTTGAAGCGGTCCAGATCCAGCAGCAGCAACGCCACGCGCTGGTCGTGACGGGTCGCGGCGGCCAGCGCCTGAGTCAGCCGATCTTCAACCAGCGCCCGGTTCGGCAGCCCGGTCAGCACATCGTGAAACGCCAGATGCTGCGCCTGCGCCTCGCTGGCCCCGAGCTTCAGCAGTGACTGCGATAAATCGAGCGAGGAAGTCCAGATGCGCCGCACCATAAACAGACACAGCAGGGTGATCAGCAGCACCGAAATCAGCGTGGAAGGACCGAGGGTACGCAACATCTGCGCGCCCGGCTTGTCCGGATCCCAGCTGAGGTAGCCGACGATATCGCCCTGACGCGAGGTCAGCGGATAGCGTGCTTTGCGGTCGCTCTGCGGTACGCCATCGCTAAAGAAGAGCTGCCGCAGCTGGCTGCGTTCAGACAGGTTGCGCAGATAGCCATCATCAAGAAACTTAATACTCACCAGCCGGTAGCGCCCGGCCTCGCGCGTACTGCTGATGTCGCCCACCGCCAGCGCAGCCGCACGCTGACCGATGCGCACAAAATCCGCACGGTCGGCCGGGCCGGGCACCTCATCACTGCTTTGCACCAGTGGCGTCTGCAACAGATCGCGCAGGTACGGTCCGATGCGCAGATCCGCCACCGGCTGGCCGTTGCGCCACACGGCGGTCGGCTGATTGGTGCGGTCAAGCAGCACAATCAGCTGATGATCAAACATATCGTACAGCCAGCTACCGACGTTTTGATTCAGCCAGTCGCTGTCCGGCTGCGGCTGCGCCAGTTGATCGGCAAGCGGGGACCAGCGCGTCAGGCTGCGCAGCTGGCGCAGATGTTCACTCAGGCTCTGATTGAACGAGGCGGCGATCATCCGCTGCTGCTGCTCGCGCGCCTCATGGTTGGTGGCCGAGGTGCTCCAGAACAGGCCGAAACCGGCACCGAGAAAAGTCAGCAGCAAAATCGCCACCAGCGGCAGAATCACTTCGCGCAAAAAATTGCGGCGAAAACCGTGCGAAAGTTTGAAGGTGTTTATCATTTTAAGGTTTCGCGCTCCGGGCAGGGCTTACTGATTAAATTAGCAGAATTTACGCAGCCTGCATCTGGTAAGGGAAGCGTTAAAGGCGTGAAACTGCACGCAGTTTTTTTGCGCATAGTCACAAAGGTAACAGTTAAGTGGATTTTATTGAATTGGCAGCCGTCTGGCTGCCATCCTGCTGCCTTAAAGCAAATTCATCCGCACGTCACTGAGCCGTCACGGCACTGTCATCTGTCTCCCGCACTGTAGTCGCCATTCCGCAGCCTCTTCCGCTGCGCCCCTCAACCTGAAACGAATGAGGTATTGAGCGTGATGGAGATATCCAGACATCCGACCACTGTCTATCAGGCGGTTGCCGCCCAGCTGGAGCAGGCGCTGCAGGAGCGCTATCGCTGCGGCGATTATCTGCCGTCTGAACAGCAGCTGGCCGATCACTACGCCGTCAATCGCCACACGCTGCGCCGGGCCGTGGATGAGCTGGTGAACAAAGGCCTGCTGCAGCGGCGCCATGGCGTCGGCATCCTGGTGCTGATGCGCCCGTACGACTACCCGCTGCATGCCCAGGCACGCTTTAGCCAGAACCTGCTGGAGCAGGGCAGTCATCCCACCAGCGAACGGCTGCTGGCGGTACTGCGTCCAGCCAGCAGTGACGTGGCCGCCGCGCTGGGCAGTGACGAGGGTGCCAGCGTCATTCACTTACGCACTCTGCGCCGCGTCAACGGCGTGCCGGTGTGCGTGATCAATCACTATCTGGCCGACCTGCGCTGGTGGCCGGCGCTGCAGACGTTCCAGCACGGTTCCCTGCACGACTTCATGCAGCAGCAGCTCGGCCTGCAGCTGAGTCGCCGTCAGACCCGCATCAGTACACGCCGCGCACAGGCCAAAGAGTGCAAACAGCTGGAGATTACGCTGCACGCGCCGCTGCTGTGCGTGCGCACCCTGAATACACAGCCGGACGGTCAGGTGGCGGAGTACTCCGTCAGCCTGACGCGTGGCGACATGATTGAACTCACCCTGGAGCACCAATGAAACAGCAAACCGCCCGTCAGCACTGGCTTTCGGTGCTGGCGCACAGTGAAGCCAGCGCGCTGGCCAGCCACTGGCTGTCGCTACAGCTTACACCCGCCTTCGAGCGCCTGCGCCCGGCGGAAACCGGTTTAACCCGTCTGCAGGCGCGCATGGGCGGCAGCGGGAAACGCTTCGTCATGGGCGATGCCACCGTCACCCGCGCGGTGATCAGACTGCACGACGGCACGCTGGGTTTTAGCTATGTGCTGGGGCGCGATAAGGCGCATGCCGAACGCTGCGCGCTGATTGATGCGCTGCTGCAACAGCCGGAAACCCAGGCGCTGCTGCAGGAAAAAATTATTGCCCCGCTGGCGGCACTGCGTGAAGAGCAGCGCCAGCTGCGCGCGCGGGAGATCGCCAGCTCCAAAGTGGATTTCTTTACGCTGGTTCGCGGAGATAACGAATGACATTACTGGCAAGTTTTAACCATCCGGTTGCCGACGCCCAGCGCGCCTTCCGCCGCATTCTCAAAGCGATGAGCGAGCCGGGCGTGATGGTCTCGCTGCCGCTGGCGCAGGGTTGGGGCGATCTCTCCCCGGCAGCAACGGCGGTGCTGCTGACGCTGGTCGATCAGGAGAGCGCGCTGTGGCTGGATCGCCGCGTGGACAGCGATATCCTGCGCAGCAACCTGCGCTTTCACACCGGCGTACCGATTGTCGATGAGCGCGATGCCCCGTTTGCGCTGACCCACGCGGCGGCCAATCCCGATCCCGCCTGCTTCGCCGCCGGTGACAATCTGTCCCCTGAGAAGAGCACCACGCTGATTGTCGAAGTGCCGTCGCTCAACGGCGGGCTGACGCTGCGCCTCTCCGGGCCCGGCCTGCGTGAGCCGCGCGCCATCGCGCCGCAACTGCCGGCCGCCATTCTGACCTATCTGCGTGAGCGCCCGCATCCGTTCCCGCAGGGGGTGGATCTGATTTTCACCTGCGGTGAAGCGATGATGGCGCTGCCACGCACTACCGATGTGGAGGTGTGCTGATGTATGTAGCCGTGAAAGGGGGCGAAAAGGCGATTGCCAGCGCCCATCAGCTGCAGGCCGATCTGCGCCGTGGCGATCGCAGCGTGCCGGAGCTGGGCTGCGATCAGGTGGCGCAACAGCTGGGGCTGGCGGTGGACCGGGTGATGACCGAAGGCGGCATCTTTGACACACAGCTGGCGGCCTTAGCCATCAAACAGGCCAGTGGTGATTTGGTCGAGGCGATCTTCCTGCTGCGCGCCTACCGCACCACGCTGCCGCGCCTCGCGGACAGCCTGGCGCTGGAAACCGCGGAAATGCGCATCGAGCGCCGCATCTCGGCGGTTTACAAAGATCTGCCTGGTGGCCAGGTGCTGGGCCCGACCTATGACTACAGCCACCGCCTGCTGGATTTTACCCTGCTGGCCAACGGCGAAACGCCGGCCGCCGCGCGTGACGATCAGGCGCTGGCGCAGCGTTGCCCGCATGTGTTCAGCATGATGACGCGTGAAGGGCTGGCAGCGCGTGAAGAGGATGACGGCAGCGAGCCGTGCGACATCACGCGCCAGCCGCCCGGTTATCCGGCGTCACGCGCTGCCCGCTTACAGCAGCTGGTGCGCGGCGACGAGGGGTTTCTGCTGGCGCTTGGCTATTCGACCCAGCGCGGCTATGGCCGCAACCATCCGTTTGCCGGTGAAATCCGCACCGGCTATCTCAGCGTGTCGATCTGCCCCGAAGAACTGGGTTTTGAGATTGAAATTGGCGAGATCCTGCTGACCGAATGCGAAATGGTCAACGGCTTCACCACCCAGGGCGACAGCGCCCCGCACTTTACCCGCGGCTATGGTCTGGTGTTCGGACGCGCAGAACGCAAGGCGATGGCGATGGCGCTGGTGGACCGTGCGCTGCAGGCACCCGATTATCAGGAGCGCATTGCCGGGCCGGCGCAGGACGAAGAGTTCGTGCTGTCGCACGCCGATAACGTCGAAGCCGCCGGCTTTGTCTCGCACCTGAAACTGCCGCACTACGTGGATTTCCAGGCGGAGCTGGAGCTGCTGCAGCGGCTGCGCCAACAGCATCAGGAGCAGAATGATGAGTGAGTTAACCGGCTACAACAACGGCTACCTGGATGAGCAGACCAAACGCACCATCCGCCGCGCCATTCTGAAAGCGGTCGCGATCCCTGGTTATCAGGTGCCGTTTGCCGGCCGCGAAATGCCGATGCCGTATGGCTGGGGCACCGGCGGCATTCAGATCACCGCCAGCATTATTGGCGACAGCGACGTGCTGAAAGTGATCGATCAGGGCGCGGATGACACCACCAACGCGGTCTCTATCCGGCGCTTCTTCCAGCGCGTCAGCGGGGCGGCAACCACCGAAGCCACCAAAGACGCCACGCTGATCCAGACGCGGCACCGCATTCCGGAGACGCCGCTTGAAGAGGATCAGGTGCTGATTTTTCAGGTGCCGATCCCGGAGCCGCTGCGCTTTATTGAGCCGCGTGAGACGGAAACCCGCACCATGCACGCGCTGGAGGAGTACGGCATCATGCAGGTCAAGCTGTATGAAGATATTGCCCGCTACGGCCATATCGCCACCACCTATGCCTATCCGGTGAAGGTTAACGATCGCTACGTGATGGATCCGTCGCCGATTCCCAAATTCGACAACCCGAAGATGCACATGATGCCGGCACTGCAGCTGTTTGGTGCCGGACGTGAAAAACGCATTTATGCGCTGCCGCCCTACACCAAAGTGGAAAGTCTGGATTTCGACGATCACCCGTTCAGCGTGCAGAGCTGGGAACAACCCTGTGCGCTGTGCGGTTCGCGCCACAGCTATCTCGACGAAGTGGTGATGGATGATGCCGGTACGCGCATGTTTGTCTGCTCCGATACCGATTTTTGCCACCAGCAGCAGGAACAACAGCATGCACAGTGAACAGCCGCTGCTCGCGGTCAATAACCTGACGCACCTCTACGCGCCGGGCAAAGGTTTTGAAGACGTCAGTTTTGCGCTCTATCCCGGCGAGGTGCTGGGGATTGTCGGTGAATCCGGCTCGGGGAAAACCACGCTGCTGCGCAGCCTGTCGGCGCGTCTGGCGCCACAGCAGGGCAACATTCTCTACCGCGGCCGCGATCTGTATCAGCTCAGCGAGAGCGAGCGCCGGCGGTTACTGCGCACCGAGTGGGGCGTGGTGCATCAGCATCCGCTGGATGGCCTGCGTCCGCAGGTGACGGCGGGCGGCAATATTGGTGAGCGTCTGATGGCGATTGGACAGCGTCATTACGGCGACATCCGCAACGAGGCGCTGCGCTGGCTGCAGGACGTCGAAATTCCGGCCAACCGCATCGACGATCTGCCCACCACCTTTTCCGGCGGCATGCAGCAGCGTTTGCAGATTGCGCGCAACCTGGTGACGCAGCCGACGCTGGTGTTTATGGATGAGCCGACCGGCGGGCTGGATGTCTCGGTGCAGGCGCGCCTGCTGGATCTGCTGCGCACGCTGGTACGCGAACTGAATCTGGCGGTGATTATCGTCACCCACGATCTGGGCGTCGCGCGTCTGCTGGCGCACCGCCTGCTGGTAATGAAGCAGGGCAAAGTGGTGGAGAGCGGGCTCACCGACCGGGTACTTGACGATCCGCACCATCCGTACACCCAGCTGCTGGTTTCATCGGTGCTGGCATAGAACACGCTGGCGGTGCGCATTAATGCGCACTACTCACGAGGTGTGCACCAATCGTAGCGGCGCAATTTATTGCGCTCAGTTGAACAGCGAGCGTTGCTGCTAAATGCGCGATAAATCGCGCCGCTACGGTTACGTGCGGCTGGACGAATCATTATCAGGACATCAACATGCAACCCATTTTGCGCGTAGAGAATCTCAGCAAAACCTTTGTGCTGCACAACCAGAACAGCGCCGAGCTGCCGGTGCTGCAGCACGCCAGCCTTGAGGTGGCAGCCAGCGAATGCGTGGTGCTGCACGGGCGTTCCGGCAGCGGTAAATCCACGCTGCTGCGTGCGCTGTACGGTAACTATCAGGCCAACAGCGGTCACATCTGGCTGCAGCATCACGGCCAGTGGGTCGATCTGGCACAGGCACCGGCGCGTCAGATGCTGGCGATCCGCCGTGACACCGTCGGCTGGGTCAGCCAGTTTCTGCGCGTGATTCCGCGCGTACCGACACTGGAGATCGTCATGCAGCCGCTGCTGGAGCGCGGCGTCGAACGCGCCCGCTGTGAACAGCGCGCCCGCGAACTGCTGACGCGTCTTAACGTGCCGCAGCGCCTGTGGTCGCTGGCCCCCTCGACCTTCTCAGGCGGGGAACAGCAGCGCGTTAACATCGCACGCGGCTTTATCGCTGACTATCCGGTGCTGCTGCTGGATGAACCCACGGCGTCACTCGACAGCGCTAACAGCGCGGCGGTGGTGGAGCTGATTGAACAGGCGCGCGCCCGCGGCGCCGCTATCGTAGGTATTTTCCATGACGAAGCGGTGCGCGCCCGGGTGGCCGACCGCCTGCACGTCATGCAGCCGCTGCACACAGGAGAACAGGCATGATCGTGAATAATGTCCGGCTGGTGCTGGAAAATGAGGTCGTCAGCGGATCGCTGGAGATGCGCGGTGGCCGGATCGCCAGCTTCAGCGACAGCGGCAGTCAGCAGCCGGGCGCGCTGGACGGCGGGAACGCGTTTTTGCTGCCGGGGCTGGTTGAGCTGCACACCGACAACCTCGATAAATTCTTTACGCCACGGCCCAAAGTCGACTGGCCGGCGCACTCGGCGATGAGCAGCCACGATGCACTGATGGTCGCCAGCGGCATCACCACGGTGCTGGATGCCATCGGCGTCGGTGACGTGCGCGACGGCGGGCACCGCCTCGAAAACCTGAGCAAAATGATTACGGCGATTCAGGACAGCAACCGCAAAGGGATCAACCGCGCCGACCACCAGCTGCACCTGCGCTGTGAGCTGCCGCACCACACCACGCTGCCGCTGTTTGAAGCGCTGATGAGCACGCCGGAGCTGTCGCTGGTGTCGCTGATGGATCATTCGCCGGGCCAGCGCCAGTATGCGTCACTGGAGATGTACCGCACTTACTATCAGGGCAAATATCAGCTCAACGACGAGCAGATGGATCAGTTTGAGCGCGAACAGCTGGCGCTGGCTACCGAATTCTCCACGCCGAACCGCAATGCCATCGCTGGCCTGTGTCAGGCGCGCGGTATTCCGGTTGCCAGCCACGATGATGCCACGGCGGCGCACGTGGCTGAGTCGCACGCGGTGGGTAGCGCAATTGCTGAGTTTCCCACCACGCTGGAAGCGGCCCGCGCCTCGCGTGAGTGCGGCATGCAGGTACTGATGGGTGCGCCCAACATCGTGCGCGGCGGATCGCACTCTGGCAATGTCGCGGCGTGGCAACTGGCCAGCCACGGCCTGCTGGATATTCTCTCGTCGGATTACTATCCGGCCAGCCTGCTGGATGCGGTGTTCCGCCTGGTGGCCGACGAGCGTAATGCGCTGACGCTACCGCAGGCGGCGGCGCTGGTCACACGCAACCCTGCGCAGGCGATTGGGCTGCACGATCGCGGCACAATTGCCGAAGGGCTGCGCGCCGATCTGGTGCTGGCACACACCGATCACGGTCATGTGCACATTCGCCACGTCTGGTCACAGGGCAGGCTGGTGTTCTGATGGCGCGCCTCATCTGGCTGACCGGGCCCTCGGGCTCGGGTAAAGACAGCCTGCTGAATGCGCTGCGCGAGGCGCCGCCGGACAAGCTGGTGATCGCCCATCGCTATATCACGCGGCCGGCCGATGCCGGTGGTGAAAACCACGTGGCGCTGAGCGAAGCCGAATTCCGCCGGCGGGAAGCGCTCGGCCTGTTCGCCATCAGCTGGCGCGCACACGGCCTGAGCTACGCGCTCGGCGAGGAGATTGACCACTGGCTGGCGCGCGGTCTTAATGTGCTGGTCAACGGTTCACGTCTGCATCTGCCAGTCGTGCGCCAGCACTACGGCGAGCAGCTGCTGCCGCTGGTGCTGCAGGTCTCGCCAGCCGTACTGGCGGCACGGCTGCGCCAGCGCGGGCGCGAAAGTGAAGCCGACATTCAGCGACGGCTGGCGCGCGCAGCAGAACCGCTGCCCGCCCACTGCCACGCGCTCAACAACGACGGCGCGCTGATCGACACGCTCCATCAGCTGCGTCAGTTACTGGAGCATCCGCCATGAATCTGACCTTTCTCGGTACGGGCGGCGTGCAGGCCGCGCCGCTGTTCGGCTGCGACTGTCGCGCCTGTGAACGCGCCCGGCAGCAGCCACGCTATGCGCGTCACGCCACCAGCGCGCTGATCGACACCGGTCGCGAGCGCATCCTGCTCGATGCCGGTCTGCCCGATCTGCATCAGCGCTTCCAGCCCGGTGAGCTGAGTCGCATTCTGCTGACGCATTTCCACATGGATCACGTGGCCGGCCTGTTCAGCCTGCGCTGGGGCCGCGGCGCGCCGATTCCGGTGTGGGCGCCGCCGGATGAAAAGGGCTGCGACGATCTGTTTAAGCATCCCGGCCTGCTGGCGTTTCGCCCGGCGCTGACGCCTTTTGTCGCGCACAGCTTCGGCAGCCTGCAGGTGACGGCGCTGCCACTGCAGCATTCGCGGCTGACTTACGGCTACCTGTTCGACTGGCATGGCACGCGGCTGGCGTGGCTGTGCGACACCTGTGGTTTGCCACCGGACACCGCCGATTTCCTGCAGGGCCAGCCGCTCGATCAGCTGGTGATCGACTGCAACGATGCGCCGCGCGCCGCGGTGGGTAATCACAACGACGTTACCCGCGCACTGGACATCGTGGCCCGGCTGGCTCCGCGCCAGGCATGGCTGGTGCACCTGTCACATGAGATGGATAACTGGTTGCTGGACAATGGGTTACCGGAAAACGTCAGCGTACCGTTCGACGGCCAGCAGATTGCTGTCGGTTTGCGCGACGCTGTCACCGTTTAATCATGGTTCTGTCATCAGACCTTCATCGCCAGTGTCCGTAATAACGGGCAATCAACACCTCAGAAGAGATGGAGCGCAACATGGCACAGGCACTACTCAAAACCGTCGTCGACAATGCACATCCTGCCCAGCGCCATGGCGACAAGGTGCTGTCGGTGCAGGGGCTGTGCAAAGCCTTCGGTGATAACCGCGTGCTGGATGATGTCAGTTTCGATCTGCATGCGGGCGAGCTGGTGGCGGTAATCGGCCGCTCGGGCGCAGGCAAATCGACCCTGCTGCATATGCTGAACGGCACCATTGCCAGCAGCGAAGGCGCGATTCTCAGCATGCGTCACGGCGAGGCGGACCGCGATGTGGTGACGCTCAACAGCCGGCAGATGCGCGAGTGGCGCAGCGAGTGTGGCATGATCTTTCAGGACTTCTGCCTGGTGCCGCGCCTCGACGTGCTGACCAACGTGCTGCTGGGCCGGCTCAGCCAGACCTCAACGCTGAAATCCTTTTTCAAAATCTTCTCCGACACCGACCGTGCGCAGGCGATTGAACTGCTGCAGTGGATGAACATGCTGCCGCAGGCGCTGCAGCGGGCGGAGAATCTGTCCGGCGGCCAGATGCAGCGCGTCGCCATCTGCCGCGCGCTGATGCAGCGCCCGAAAATCCTGCTGGCCGACGAGCCGGTGGCGTCGCTCGATCCTAAAAATACCAAACGCATCATGGATGTGCTGCGCCAGGTGAGCGAGCAGGGCATCAGCGTGATGGTCAACCTGCACTCGATTGAACTGGTGCAGCAGTATTGCACCCGGGTGATCGGCATCCAGCGCGGCAAAGTGCTGTTTGACGGCCATCCCGCTCAGTTGACCGACAGCCTGCTGCATGCGCTGTACGGCGACGAAATTAACCAGCTCCACTAACTCCCACGGCAAGAGAAAATCTCACAATGAAACTGACTGCTTTAGCTTTACTGACAGGCGCTCTGATGGCTTTTGGCGTTAACGCAGCGGATGCACCGAAACAGCTTAACCTGGGAATTCTGGGCGGGCAGAACGCCACCCAGCAGATTGGCGATAACCAGTGTGTGAAAACCTTCTTCGACAAAGAGCTGGGCGTGGATACGCAGCTGCGCAACTCGTCTGACTATGCCGGCGTGATTCAGGGGCTGCTGGGCAATAAGATCGATATGGTGCTGAGCATGTCGCCGGCGTCTTATGCCTCGGTCTATCTGCAAAACCCGAAGGCCGTGGATATCGTCGGTATCGTGGTGGACGACAAAGATGGCTCGAAAGGCTACCACTCGGTGGTGATCGTCAAAGCCGACAGCCCGTATAAGAAGCTGGAAGATCTGAAAGGTAAATCGTTTGGCATGGCCGATCCGGATTCCACCTCCGGCTTCCTGATGCCCAATCAGGCCTTTAAGAAAGAGTTTGGCGGTACGGTGGATGATAAGTACAACAACACCTTCTCCAGCGTGACGTTTTCCGGTGGCCACGAGCAGGACATCCTCGGCGTGCTGAATGGCCAGTTCGACGGCGCGGTGACCTGGACGTCGCTGATTGGCGATTACAACAGTGGCTATACCTCGGGGGCCTTTGGTCGTCTGATTCGTATGGATCACCCGGATCTGATGAAGCAGATCCGCATCATCTGGCAGTCGCCGCTGATTCCTAACGGCCCGATTCTGGTGAGTAATAACCTGCCCGCTGACTTCAAAGCGAAAGTGGTGGCCGCGATCAAAAAGCTGGATAAAGAAGATCACAGCTGCTTTGTTAAAGCGGTGGGCGGTGCCCAGCACATCGGCGCCGCCAGCGTCGCGGATTACCAGAATATCATCGATATGAAGCGCGACCTGATGAAGGGTGCTCGCGGGTAACGAGCGGGTGGCTTCGTGCGGTTTTTCCCTCACCCCAGCCCTCTCCCGGGGGGAGAGGGGGCCGCACGAGCTACCGGACAATTCCCTCGCCGCTGGCGGGAGAGGGAGCCGCACGAGCCGGCATTGTTTACCGGACAATTCCCTCGCCGCTGGCGAGAGAGGGGGTCGCACGTGCCGGCATTGTTTACCGGACTATTCCCTCGCCGCTGGCAGTAGAGGATGGAGCACGTGCCTGCATCATACTGCCGGACAATTCCCTCTCCCGCTGGCGGGAGAGGGTTAGGGTGAGGGCAATCCCTCGCCATCAACAAAGGATCTCTCCCTTGACCGATTTCGAACACTACTACCAACGTATTCGCCGCCAGCAAAAACGCGACACGCTGCTGTGGTCGCTGCTGCTGGTGGCGCTCTATCTCGCGGCCGGCAACGTGGCGGAATTCAACCTGGTCACGGTCTGGCAATCGCTGCCTCACTTCTTTGACTACATCGGCGCGACGCTGCCGGTGCTGCACCTGCCGCTGCTGTTCGCGGACGTCAAAACCGAAGGTTCGCTGGCTTATTGGGGCTATCGCCTGCACTTTCAGCTGCCGCTGATCTGGGAAACCCTGCAGCTGGCGCTGTCCTCCACCCTGATTGCAGTACTGATTGCCGCCATGCTGGCGTTTTTCGCCGCTGATAACACCCAGACGCCGCGCAGCCTGCGCATGGCGATTCGCGCCTTTGTTGCCTTCCTGCGTACCATGCCGGAGCTGGCGTGGGCGGTAATGTTCGTGATGGCGTTCGGCATCGGCGCTATCCCCGGCTTTCTGGCGCTGGCGCTGCACACCATCGGCAGTCTGACCAAACTGTTCTACGAATCAATTGAGAGCGCCTCCGACAAACCGGTGCGCGGTCTCGCCGCCTGTGGTGCCAGCAAGCTGCAGCGTATGCGCTTCGCCTTCTGGCCGCAGGTGAAACCGACCTTTCTCTCCTACAGCTTTATGCGGCTGGAAATTAATTTCCGCTCCTCCACCATCCTCGGGCTGGTAGGCGCGGGCGGCATCGGTCAGGAGCTGATGACCAACATCAAACTGGATCGCTACGATCAGGTCAGCATGACGCTGCTGCTGATCATCGTGGTGGTATCGCTGCTGGATACGCTATCCGGCTGGCTGCGCCGCCGTGTAGTTGAAGGAGACGTAAAATGATCGCCTTAGCGCCCGACGTGGCGAAACTGAAACAGCAGCACGCTGCACTGTTTGCCGCGCAAAACCGTTATCTGCGGCGCATCGCGCTGATTGCACTGGCGCTGGTGCTCTACTATCTGTTCTTCTTCAGCGTGTTCGGCATCGACTGGCAGCGCTTTGTCATCGGCTGCCAGCAGCTCGGACGCTATTTCCTGCGCATGTTCGTCTGGCAGGATTTCGTCAACTGGCCGTTTGGCTACTATTTCTCGCAGGTCGGCATCACGCTGGCTATCGTGTTTGCCGGCACGCTCACCGCCACCGTCATCGCGCTGCCGGTCTCCTTTCTGGCGGCGCGCAATGTGATGCACGATCCGCTGACGCGGCCGATATCACTGCTGGTGCGCCGGCTGCTGGATGTGCTGCGCGGCATCGACATGGCCATCTGGGGATTGATCTTCGTGCGGGCGGTAGGCATGGGGCCGCTGGCCGGGGTGCTGGCGATTGTGATGCAGGACATCGGCCTGCTGGGCAAGCTGTATGCGGAAGGGCATGAAGCGGTTGAACGTTCACCCAGTCGCGGCCTGAGCGCAGTGGGGGCCAACAGCCTGCAAAAACACCGTTACGGCATTTTTACCCAATCGTTTCCCACCTTTCTCGCGCTGAGTCTGTATCAGATTGAATCCAACACCCGCTCGGCGGCGGTGCTGGGTTTTGTCGGCGCCGGTGGCGTCGGGCTGGTCTACGCCGAAAACATGCGCCTGTGGAACTGGGATGTGGTGATGTTCCTCACCGTGATTCTGGTGGTAGTCGTGATGGTGATGGACGCCATCTCCAGCCGGCTGCGTAAACGCTACATCATCGGGAAAGGGGTGCCGCTGTGGCAGCCTGCCGCGCGCGACTGAGCCGTTCACTGCGCTGCCAGGCGCGCTCCAGCGCCTGCACCAGCTGCGCCTGCTGCCAGGGTTTCGCCAGCCGTTCACACAGCGGTAGCGTCACCGGCGTCTGGCGCAGATCCTGACCGCTGATCAGCAGGGTGGCCAGCTGTGGCCACTGCTGCTGCGCCTGACGAATCACATCCGCACCGTTCAGGGCGCCCGGCAGCATCAGGTCACTGATCAGCAGATCGATATCCGGCGTCTGGCGCAGCAGCGTCAGCGCGCTCTCGCCGTCAGCACACTCCAGCGTCAGATAACCCAGCTGATGCAGATGTTCGCACAGCGTCTGGCGCACCGCCGGCTCGTCATCCAGCACCAGTATCAGGCGATCGCGGCTGGCACGCGGCGTCAGCACCGGCGCGCTCACCAGCTGCTGCGCGGCTTCCGGCGCGCGCGGCAGCAGCAGACGCACCGTGGTGCCCTGGCCCGGCGCGGTCTCCAGTTCGATCTGTCCGCCGGACTGGCGCACAAATCCGTACACCATCGACAGCCCCAGCCCGCTGCCGCTGCCGGTGGCTTTGGTGGTAAAGAAGGGTTCAAACACCTGTTCCCGCACCTCGGCGGACATGCCGCAGCCGTGGTCAATCACTTCAATGGTGACGCGGTCGCGCTTGCCATCGGCCTCCTGAATCCGCTGATTCCAGATGCGCAGGCGAATTTCGCCGCTCTGGCGCTCCATGGCATCGCGCGCGTTCACCACCAGATTCATCAGGGCGTTCTCCAGCTGGCCGGCATCAATCCACGCCGGCCAGCCGGGGCGCTGCGCATCTACCACCAGATGCTGGCCGGGCAGCAGGGAGTGCTGCAGCAGCGACTGCAGATTTTCCACCAGCTCCACCACTGCAACGGCACGCGGATAAAGTGCCTGTTTGCGTGAGAAGGCCAGCAGACGCTGCGTCAGCTGAGCGGCACGATCGGCGGCCAGCCGCGCGCGCTCAATGCGGCTGGCCAGCGTGCCGGGCGGCAGCTGATCGACGGTCAGCGCCAGGCTGCCGATGATCACCGCCAGCAAATTATTGAAATCGTGCGCCAGGCCGCCGGTCAGCTGACCGACCGCTTTCATCTTCTGGCTGTGCAGCAGCGCCGCTTCCAGCGCCTTACGTGAGGTGCGCTCCAGCACCGTGTTGACCATGCCGCGCCGCGGCACCGGGCTGAAGCGCAGTTCCAGCGTGCGGCCATCCGGCAACCTGACTTCCTGCGCGTCATGCAGGCTGCTGAGCTGCACATCGACGCGATCAAGCAAACGCTGATAGTGCATGCCGCGATGCAGCTCGCGCGGCGCGAAGCCCAGCAGTTCGGCGTACTGCGCGTTCCACACCACCAGCTGACCGCTGTTATCAAACAGCGCGAAGCCGTCGCGCATGGCGAGGAAGGTCGATTCCAGCTGGTTGCTTTTCTCTTTCAGTAGCTGCGAGGTGTGGGCCAGCGAAGCGGTGTTGCGCGCGAACACGTTAAAGGCGCGCGCCAGATCGCCCAGCTCATCGCGCCGTGCCAGGCCGGGCACGCTGACGCTTTTCTCCCCCTGCGCCAGCCGCGTCATGGCGTGCGCGATGGCGGTAAGGCTGGAACCGAGATTGCGGTAGATGTAGTAACCGGCGTAACCGGTAATCAGCAGCGCCAGTAACATAAACAGACCGATGAAACCGATGATTGAATCCAGTTCCTGATGGGCGGTGGCGCTGCGCGCATCGCTCTGCTGCGCCACCAGCTGAACGTAGTGGGTGATGTCTTCGTTGAGCATCGCCACCAGCGCCTTGATGCGATACGTGGCGTAGGCGATGGCGATGTCACTCTGCTCCAGCTGACCGGCCACCGGCAGCAGCTGCTGGCTGGTGCTGACCAGCCGCGCGCGCTGCATCGCCAGCACGCCCTGCAGCGGCAGCGCAGACCAGATCGGCAGCACGCTGTTGAGCTGTTGCACTGCGGCCTGCGGCGTGGCGGACTTAATTGCCACGGTTAACAGCGCGGCCGTCTGCTGGCGCAGCGGCAGAAACGCGCCGTCGCTGGCCAGCAGGTCGATACGGTTGAGCAGCAGCTGCGCCTGCCACAGGCCGCTGAGCATCACGTTACGCTGTAAATGGCGCTGATGCCCCTCCAGCAGCAGCTGGCTGATGCTTTGCTCCAGCATCTGGCTGCGCTCGCGGATGCGTGCCAGCAGCGCCGGCTGCTGTGCGGCCAGCGGCGCGCTGGCCAGCTGACTCAGCGACTGCTGCAGCGCCTGCTGGGTCTGCTGCAGACGCGCCGATTCGCTCTGGTATTCGAGCGCGCCCACCACCTGCGCCAGCCGCACCGCGGCGATGGCAACATTGGCCGTATCACGCGCCAGCGCCAGGCTGCCGTTCATATCGGCCAGCGTTTGTGCCTGTGCCTGCTCCTGAATGTGACCGGCGTGGCGAAAACCGAAAATAGCCACCAGGCTCACCGCCAGCGTAACGCTCACCACCAGCAGGTTAAACATCAGCAGGCGCCCGCGCGCGCCGGCGTGCCAGTGCAGACTGTGACTCATTGCTGCCGCTCCTCACCGCTCAACTCCGGCGAGTATAGAAGCGCGGCCGGGGCGCAATATGACAAATATGAACGGCGTCTGACATTTTCCATTTATCTGGCGTTGCTTAACTCGCGGCTATCCACTGGCAGCAGGAGCCTGAAGATGGCGGCGACACCGATATTAGAAATGCGGGCAATTACCCGGCGCTTCGGCAGCTTCTATGCGCTGAAAGGCGTCGACCTGACCGTCTGGCCGGGTGAAGTGCACGCGCTGATGGGCGAAAACGGTGCCGGTAAAAGTACCTTAATGAAGATTCTGGCCGGCGCGTATACCGCCAGCAGCGGGGAAATTCTTATCGATGGTCAACCCTACGCCATCCGGGGCCCGAAAGAGGCGCTGGCGGCAGGGATCACCCTGATTTATCAGGAAATCAACCTGGCGCCGAATCTGACGGTGGCGGAAAACATCTTTCTCGGCAGTGAGATTTCCCGTGGCGGGCTGGTGAAGCGTCGCCAGATGGCGGAAGAAGCGCAGCAGGTGATTAACCGCCTTGGCGCGCAGTTCAGCGCCACCGATCTGGTGAGCCGCCTGAGCATCGCTGAACAGCAGCAGGTGGAAATTGCCCGCGCGCTGCATCGCAACAGCCGCATCCTGGTGATGGACGAACCCACCGCTGCGCTCTCGAATCGCGAAACCGAACAGCTGTTTGCACTAATCAAACGCCTGCGCAGCGAAGGCATGGCGATCATCTACATCAGCCACCGCATGGCAGAAGTGTATGAGCTCTCCGATCGCGTCAGCGTGCTGCGCGACGGGCAGTACGTCGGCAGCCTGACGCGCGAACAGCTGAACGCCAGCGAACTGGTGCGCATGATGGTTGGCCGTCCGCTCAGCGATCTGTTCAACAAAGATCGCGCCATTAGCTTCGGCGAAATTCGCCTGGCGGTAAATCATCTGACCGACAACCGCAAAGTGCATCCCAGCAGCCTCGCGGTGCGCGCCGGGGAGATTGTCGGGCTGGCCGGGCTGGTCGGTGCCGGCCGCAGCGAGCTGGCGCAGCTGATTTTTGGTGTGCATCAGCCAGCCGGCGGGGAAATCTGGATCGACGGTGAAAAAGTGCAGATTAACTCGCCGCGAGACGCCATTGCGCGCGGCATCGGTTTCCTGACCGAAAACCGCAAAGAGCAGGGGCTGTTTCTGGAACTGGCGGCGCAGGAAAACATCGTGATGGCCACGCTTGAGCGCGATGCCAGCTTCGGCCTGCTTAACCGGCGCAAAGGGCAGAAGATCGCCAGCGAGGCGATTCAATCGCTGAATATCCGCGTGCCGCACGCCCAGGTGCGCGCCGGCGGCTTATCCGGCGGCAACCAGCAGAAGCTGCTGATTTCGCGCTGGGTATCGATAGCCCCCCGCATCCTGATTCTGGATGAGCCGACGCGCGGCGTAGATGTCGGTGCCAAGAGTGAAATCTACCGCATGATGAACCAGATGGCGCAGCAGGGCGTGGCAATTTTGATGATCTCCAGCGAGCTGCCGGAAGTGGTGGGCATGAGCGACCGCGTATACGTGATGCGCGAAGGCACCATCGCCGGCGAGCTGAGCGGCGAGCAGATTAGCCAGGAAAACATAATGACACTGGCCACCGGCGCGCAGCCGGTCCAGGCCTGAGGAGACGGGAATGACCAGTGAAACCGCACGCGTAAAAAGTCCAACGCTAAAACGTGCGTTGATGAGTGACCTGCTGCAAACCGTGGGTATCTTGCCGATTCTGATCCTGATCGTGGCGGTATTTGGCTTTGTCGCCCCGAACTTTTTTACCGAAGCTAACCTGCTGAATATCACGCGTCAGGCCTCCATCAACATTGTGCTGGCGGCGGGCATGACGTTTGTCATTCTCACCGGCGGCATTGACCTGTCGGTTGGCTCAATGCTGGGTACCACGGCGGTGGTGGCGATGGTGGTGTCGCTCGATCCGGCGTTTGCCGGGCTGACCATCCCGGCCGCGCTCGGAGCCGGGCTGATCATGGGGCTGTTCAACGGCATTCTGGTCGCCTGGGCGGGCCTGCCGCCGTTTATCGTCACGCTGGGCACCTATACCGCGCTGCGCGGGGCGGCCTATCTGCTGGCTAACGGCACCACGGTGATCAATTCGGATATCAACTTTGAGTGGATAGGCAACGGTTATCTCGGCCCGATCCCGTGGCTGATCATCATTGCCTTTGCGGTGATTGCGCTGTGCTGGTTTATTTTGCGCCGCACCACGCTTGGCGTGCACATCTATGCGGTGGGCGGCAACATGCAGGCAGCGCGCCTCACCGGTATTAAAGTCGGCGCGGTGCTGGTGTTTGTCTACGCCATGAGCGGCCTGCTGTCCGGGCTGGGTGGCCTGATGAGCGCATCGCGCTTGTACAGCGCTAACGGCAACCTTGGCGTGGGCTATGAGCTGGACGCGATCGCCGCGGTGATTCTTGGCGGGACCAGCTTTGTCGGCGGCATTGGCACGATTACCGGCACGCTGATTGGCGCGCTGATTATCGCCACGCTGAACAACGGCATGACGCTGATGGGCGTGTCGTACTTCTGGCAACTGGTGATTAAGGGCGGGGTGATCATCATTGCGGTGCTGATCGATAAGTACCGTACGCGGCATCACGTGGGGTGAGGGGCGGCCGCTGGCCCTGGCCCTCACCCCAACCCTCTCCCGCTTGCGGGAGAGGGGGCTGTCCGGAGAGAAGATTTAGAAAACAAGTGCTTCACCTGAACACCACGCAGAACGGTTCCCTCTCTCGCTCGCGGGAGAGGGGGCAGCCCGGAGCGAAGATCTGGAAAACGAGAGCTTCACCTGAAAACTATGCAGAACGGTTCCCTCTCCCGCACGCGGGAGAGGGTTAGGGTGAGGGCAAAGGCAAAGGCAATCAGGGCATAAAACCAAAAAAGCAGGAGAACATCGACTATGCGTTTTAATCCGATTATCACCGGACTGCTGGCCGCGACGCTGTTCAGTGCGCCATTTGTGCAGGCCAAAGAACTGAAATCCATCGGCGTGACGGTGGGCGATCTGGCTAACCCGTTCTTCGTCCAGATCACCAAAGGGGCGGAGCTCAAGGCGCGTCAGCTGGCGGGCGATAAGGTCAACGTGACGCTGGTCTCCAGCGGCTATGATCTTGGCCAGCAGGTAGCGCAGATTGACAACTTCATTGCCGCTAAAGTGGACATGATCATCCTCAACGCCGCCGACTCCAAAGGCATCGCGCCGGCGGTGAAGCGTGCGCGTGATGCCGGCATCGTGGTAGTGGCGGTGGACGTGGCTGCGGACGGTGCCAATGCCACCATCACCTCTGACAACACCCAGGCCGGGGCCATGGCCTGTAAATACATCTCCGACCGCCTGAAAGCCAAAGGCAACGTGGTCATCATCAACGGACCACCGGTGTCAGCGGTGCAGAACCGCGTGGAAGGCTGCATGAATGAGCTGAAAACCCACCCGGACATCAAACTGCTCTCTTACAACCAGAACGCCAAAGGCAGTCGCGAAGGCGGACTGGAAGTGATGACCGGCCTGCTGTCGGCCAATCCGAAGATTGATGCCGTGTTCGCCATCAACGATCCTACCGCTATCGGTGCCGATCTGGCGGCGAAACAGGCGCAGCGTAACGAGTTCTTTATCGTCGGCGTCGATGGATCGCCAGACGGCGAAGAGGCGCTGAAGCGCAAAGGCTCGCTGTTTGTCGCGACACCAGCCCAGGATCCGCAGGTGATGGCGGCCAAAGCGGTTGAGATTGGCTATGACATCCTGCAGGGCAAGCCAGCGCCGGATAAGCCGGTGCTGATTCCGGTAACGCTGATCGATCGTAACAATGTCAGCAGCTACAAAGGCTGGACGGTGAAATAAGCCACACGGGCGTCGCGGTGCACCTTGCGCGCCGCGACGTCCGCCGGAGACGCAGCTATGCAACGTTCCGAAGTTAACGCTATTTTGCAACTGACCCGCGAATTCTTTCTGCGGCAGGATGTGCATCTGCCGCCGTGGGCCGATTACGGTCTCAGCCAGTGGCGCGCGCTGGACACCTCAGCCGCTGCCGAACTGCTGGCGCTGCACCTCGGCTGGGATGTCACCAGTTTTGGTGCCGATGATTTCAGCCAGACCGGCCTGACGCTGTTTACCCTGCGCAACGGTTCACGCGGCGGACAGCCGTGGGGCAAACCGTATGCGGAGAAGATCATGCACGTGCGCGAAGGGCAGGTGACGCCGATGCATTATCATCCGCAAAAAATGGAAGACATTATCAACCGCGGCGGTGGCAACCTGATTGTCACGCTACACAATCGCGACGGCGATCGGCTGGCGGATTCGCCGGTACAGGTCACGCTGGATGGCATCTGCCAGACCCATGCCGCCGGTTCCCAGCTGCGGCTGTCACCCGGCGAGAGCGTCACGTTACTGCCCGGTGTCTGGCACAGCTTCTGGGGCGAAACCGGCTACGGCGATGTGCTGGTGGGCGAAGTCTCCATGCCCAATGACGATGAGCACGACAACGTCTTTCTTACCCCGCTGGCGCGCTTTAATCCGATTGATGAGGATGAAGCGCCGCGCTGGCTGCTGTGTAACGAATATCACCGCTGGCTGGCATAACAGGAGTGTTCCATGGCACTGATCTCTCTGGCGCAGGGCCTCGCCCATGCGCAGCAGCACGGTTACGCGCTCGGCGCGTTCAACGTTCTCGATACCCACTTTCTGCGCGCGCTGTTCCATGCGGCGGAGCAGCAGCGTTCGCCGTTTATCATCAACATTGCCGAGGTGCATTTTAAATACGTCAGCCTGGAACCGTTGATCGCCGCTATCCGTGCCGAAGCGGCGCTGCACGCCATCCCGGTGGTGCTCAACCTCGATCACGGCCTGCATTTTGATGCGGTGATGCAGGCGATTCGCCTCGGCTTCACCTCGGTAATGTTCGATGGTTCAACCCTGAGCTATGACGAGAACATTCGCCAGACGCGGGAAGTGGTGAAGATGTGCCACGCGCTGGGCATTTCGGTCGAGGCTGAGCTGGGCGCCGTGGGCGGCGATGAGGGTGGCGCGCTGTTTGGCGAAGCGGACAGCAATAAATTCACCGACCCGGCGCTGGCGGCGGAATTTGTCCAGGCAACCGGCATCGACTGCCTCGCAGTGGCCATCGGCAACGCGCACGGCAAATACAAAGGCGAGCCAAAGCTTGATTTTGACCGTCTGGCGGCGATTCGCGCAGCGGCCGGCATTCCGCTGGTACTGCACGGCGGTTCCGGCATCAGCGACGCTGATTTCCGCCGCGCCATCAGCCTCGGCATCCACAAAATCAACTTCTACACCGGTATGTCGCAGGCGGCGCTCGGGGCGATTGAAACGCAAATCACCCAGCGCGACGCGCGCTACGACTCGTTCGCCGAACTGTTAATGGCGGTTGAACGCGACATCGCCAGCGTTGTGGCCCAGCAGATGCAGGTGTTTGGCAGCGCCGGGAGGGCCTGACATGGCAGCACGCAACGGCATTCTGGCGGCGGGTAATATGCTGGTGGATCACGTGCAGCGTATCAGCCACTGGCCAGAACAGGGCTGGCTGGCCGAGATTAGCCACAGCGAGAAATGCAGCGGCGGTGCGGCGCTGAATGTACTGTTTACCCTGGCGCGCATGCAGGTCGGTCTGCCGCTGGCCGCCGTGGGGATGCTGGGCGAGGACAGCGACGGCGATTACCTGCTGCAGCTGCTGGATGAACATCATGTGGATCGTCAGCACGTACAGCGCACCGGTGCGGCAGCCACGGCGATGACGCAGGTGATGACCGCGCCGGACGGTCAGCGCACCTTTTTTCATGCGCGCGGGGCCAATGCGCAGCTCGATGTGGCGCACTTCGCTCACCTCGCCACCGCGCACCGCATCTTCCACCTCGGCTATCTGCTGTTACTGGATAAGCTCGACCAGCCCGATGCGCAGTACGGTACCCGCAGTGCCCGGCTGCTGGCGGAGATGCAGCAGCGCGGCTATCTCACCTCGCTCGATCTGGTTTCGCGCGCCGGCGAGTATCAGGCGCTGGTGAAGCCGGCACTGCGCTGGCTCGATTATCTGGTGATTAACGAACTGGAAGCGCAGGCGCTCACCGGCATCGAGCTGCGCAGCAGTGGCACGCTGGCGTCACCGGCGGCGTTTGCTGCGGCGGCACGCTGGCTGCTGGCGCAGGGTGTGCGCCAGCGCGTGGTGATTCATGCACCGGAAGGCGCCTGGGGCCAGCAGCCAGCGGGCGACGGCCTGTGGCAGCCCGCCTGGTGCTTAGCGGCAGAAGAGATTGTCGGCAGCGTTGGGGCGGGCGATGCCTTCTGCGCCGGCGTGCTCTACGCCAGCCATCAGAACTACAGCCTTCAGCAGACATTAAAGCTGGCCCATACCTGCGCCAGCTTTAATCTGCATGCGGCCAACGCGCTGGACGGCATCCGGCCACTGAGCGAGATGCAGTGCTGGATGAATCAGGCGATTTGCGTTTCGCGCGTCGCGGCGGACGGGGGGCGCATCACATCGGCGGAAAAAACATAGCCCAGTCCGCGAATGGTGCGGATCAGGATCGGCTGATGCGGATTAGCCTCGATTTTGCGTCTGAGGCGCATGATCAGCACATCAATGGTGCGATCGAACACGTCGAGGCTCTCGCTGTGGGTAAGCTCCAGCAGCTGATCGCGCGTCAGGACCTTACGCGCGTGGCCGACCAGCGCGCGCAGCAGGCTGTATTCGCCCTGGGTGAGCGGTACGCTTTCACGCTGTGGATTGAACAGCTGACAACGCACATCATCCAGTCGCCAGCCATTAAACTGCCAGCCCTCATCAATCACCGTTTCCGGCTGCGCCAGTCGCCCGCAGCGCCGCAGCGCCGCACGGGCCCGCGCCACCACCACGCGGGGATTAAAGGGTTTGGCAATATAGTCGTCGGCGCCCATCTCCAGCCCAACCACCATATCGGCTTCCGATCCCATGCCGGTCAGCATGATCACCAGCAGCTCAGGGCGCTGACGCTGCATCTGCTGTAATACCAGCAGGCCGTTGGTATCGGGCAGCATCATATCCAGCATCACCAGGGAGATTTCCGGATGCTGCGCCAGCAGCGCCAGGGCGTCGCGCCCCTGATGACAGCTATAAACGGTAAACACATGTTCGCTCAGCACATCGTGCAGCAATTCGCAGATGGCACGATCATCATCAACGACCAGAATCGCGGGCTTCATTGCACTGCCTCTTTTGTTGCGAAAGGGTTAAACGCAGTGTAACCCGGCGTTTTTAAGCTGCTGAAACGCGCAGCAGAAACGTGAGCGCCATCGCCTGGCAGAGTGTGAAAGCGTGCGTTACCGCAATATTTCACCCCCGGCTGCGCACGGCGGGAAAACGTTTGCGCGCAGGTGGTGCAATGCACCATAATCGCGCCTCGTTCTGGTTCAGAATTTTCTTAGCCGCAACGGCACGCTGAAACGGAAACGATTGCGTCAGGGAGTGGCATAGCAATTGCTATGTGGACAGGGGATAGCACACGACGTTCTGCTGCCAGCGGTGGCAAAACGCCGGCATAAAAAAATAATTTTCCTCACTTTTTCCGCGTCAGCTTAGCCACCACGCGCGGAATAGCGGGAAAACGCCTTGGCAAGAGAGAGCAGGCCTGCGGGCCGTCTCCGCTGATGAGAGATGATGATGTTAGAAAAACTTTTTAAGTTAAAAGCACACCACACCACGGTGCGCACCGAAATCATTGCCGGTATTACGACCTTTCTGGCAATGGCCTACATCCTGTTTGTGAACCCCAGCATCCTGGGTGCGACCGGTATGGATAAAGGCTCGGTGTTTGTCGCCACCTGTCTGGCTGCAGCCATCGGTTCGATTCTGATGGGCCTGATCGCCAACTATCCGATCGCGCTGGCACCGGGCATGGGCCTGAACGCCTTCTTCACCTACACCGTGGTGTTGCATATGGGCTACACCTGGCAGATCGCGCTGGGTGCGGTGTTCCTCTCGGCGGTGATCTTCTTTGCACTGTCGATTTTTAAAATTCGCGAATGGATTATTGCCAGCATTCCGCTGCCGCTGCGTGCCGGGATTGCGGCAGGCATTGGCCTGTTCCTCGCACTGATTGCGCTGGAAGGGGCGGGCATCGTGGTGGATAACCCGGCTACGCTGGTCGGTCTGGGCGACCTGACCAAACCGGGTCCGCTGCTGGCGCTGCTGGGCTTCTTTATCATTGTGGTGCTGGAAGCGCGTCGCGTGACCGGCGCCGTACTGATCGGCATTCTGGTTGTTACCTTTATCTCGATGGGCATTGGCCTGACACCGTTCGCGGGCGTGTTCTCTGCGCCGCCGTCGATTGCGCCGACCTTTATGCAGCTGGATATCGCCGGCGCGTTCAACGTTGGCCTGGTGAGCGTGATCTTTGCGTTCCTGTTTGTCGACGTGTTTGATAACACCGGCACGCTGCTGGGCGTGACGAAACGCGCCGGTCTGGCCGATGAGCAGGGCAACGTGCCGAAAATGGGCCGTGCGCTGATCGCCGACAGCGCCGCTGCGCTGTTCGGTTCACTGCTGGGTACCTCAACCACCACCAGCTATGTGGAGTCCGCTGCGGGCGTCAGCGCCGGCGGCCGTACCGGTCTGACGGCGATTGTGGTCGCCATTCTGTTCCTGCTCAGCCTGTTCTTCTCGCCACTGGCGGGTAGCGTGCCGGTCTACGCCACGGCGCCAGCGCTGCTGTTCGTCGCGGTGCTGATGGCCTCCGGTCTGGCAGAAATTGACTGGAAAGATGTCACCACGGCGGCACCGGTCACCGTGACCGCGCTGACCATGCCGTTGACATACTCGATCGCCAACGGTATCGCCTTTGGTTTTATTACCTGGACGGTGGTGAAACTGCTGAGTGGCCGCACCAAAGAGGTCAATGCGGCGCTGGTGATTCTGTCGATTCTGTTTGTGATTAAACTCGGCTGGCTGAGTGCCTGATGCTGTGTAACGGAAGCCCACCCGGGCTTCCGTGTAAGTTGTTACATTCGCGTAATGATTGTTTGCGTGATGTCTCGCAATGCCTGCCCGTCGCCACTTTTCACTTTCAGGCCTGTTGTTTACTGTCTCTCCGTAAATTCTGCCATGCGCAAATTTTTTGCCTGCAGTGGCGGGATCGTGGAATGTTTAATCGCTGCCGCTCTGCTTAAATAGCGGTGTAGTGAGGCGATGACACAAGGTTGCTGAAGAAGGACAAGATAATGGATTATCCCGTTTGCACGCTGTCGCATCGGTTGCCGCCTCGCCTTCTGGCGTTAAGAAATCAGGGAGCACCGCTAATGGTACGATTAACCCAACACGTGGAACAGCTGGCGAACACCACCCACCTGTTACAGCAGGATGTCGCGGTCCTGACCGCGCGTTCTGAAAACCTTGCCACCAGAGCGGACGTGGAACGCGTGCGTACCGAACAGGGGCTGATGTGCAATCAACTGATGAATGAGATCGGTCAGGTGGAGAAGCGTATCGATAAAAAGTTCGAACGGTTAAATGACAGACTGATCTGGACCCTCATGTTGCCGGCTATCCTCGCCGTACTGGCATGGTTTGTAAAAGTGGCGGTGCTGAAAATTTAAGGTTGCCAGCAGAAATCCGGCCCGTCCATGGGCCGGAACAGCGGGTTTAGCGGAAGGGCGGTTCGTTGAAGGTACGTAGTTTTCTGGAGTGCAGTTTGTCACCCTCGGCGCGCAGCAGCTCAACCGCGCAGATGCCAATCTGCAGATGTTCCGAGATCGCGCCCTCATAGAAACGGTTGGCCTGGCCGGGCAGCTTGATCTCACCGTGCAGCGGTTTATCCGAGACGCACAGCAGGGTGCCGTACGGTACGCGGAAACGATAGCCCTGTGCGGCAATGGTGGCGCTCTCCATATCCACCGCCACCGCGCGGCTCAGGTTGAAGCGTAACGCAGATGCGGAGTAGCGCAGCTCCCAGTTGCGGTCGTCTGTGGTGACGACCGTACCGGTACGCAGGCGCTGCTTCACCTCTTCGCCGGGCATACCGCTGACCGCTTTGGTGGCGTCGTACAGGGCACGCTGCACCTCCGCGATGCTCGGGATCGGGATATCCGGTGGTAATACGCTGTCCAGCACGTGGTCGTCACGCAGATAGGCGTGCGCCAGCACGTAATCGCCGATGCTCTGGCTTTCACGCAGGCCACCGCAGTGACCAATCATCAGCCACGCATGTGGGCGCACCACCGCGAGGTGGTCGCAGATGGTTTTGGCGTTCGACGGACCGACGCCAATATTCACCAGCGTGATGCCGCGACGATTGGGCGAGGTTAAATGCCAGGCGGGCATCTGATGCTTTTTCCACGCCAGATCCGACATCATCGCCGTTGGGTCCTGCGTTTCCGCCGTGATCACCACATCGCCGGCGCAGGCGAGACTGTCGTACGGCGTGCTGGGATCCTGCACCTGCTCAATCGCCCAGCGCACGAACTCATCGACGTAGCGCGTGTAGTTGGTGAACAGCACAAACGGCTGGAAGTGTTCTACCGCGGTGCCGGTGTAGTGACGCAGGCGCGCCAGGGAGAAATCGGTGCGCAGCGCGTCGAAATGCGACAGCGGGAACAGCGCGTCGGCATTGAACAGGCCATCAGCGGTTTCATCGCCAATCTGCGACAACTCGGTCGTCGGGAAATGGCGCGCAATACTGGCGCTCATGGAGCGGTCCAGCGACAGGTCGGAGCCATCAATCACATAGGGATAAGGGATTTCCTGCTGTGACGGACCCACCTCAATCAGCACGTCGTACTCTTTTTCGATCATCTGCAGCTGTTCGCTGAGATAGTGTCGCAGCAGCGCCGGGCGCGTGATGGTGGTGCTGTAGCGACCGGTGTGGGTAAAACGTCCCCAGGCGCGGGTGCGATTTTGCTGCGGACCTTCACCCTGCCAGGTGATGCGCAGCTCCGGATAGACAAACAGCCCCTGCTGGCGCAGCCCGGCGTCCGGCAGTGTGCCGCTGGCAGTGAACGTGCGAATGGCGTTGCGCAGCGCTTCAACCGCGTCGTCATACAGACGCTCCAGTTGATCCAGCGCCTGTTCAGTGGTCAATCCGTTCCGTTGCGTATTCATAGATTCTCCTTCAGCAAGTTGGACCGATTTGACCAGAGCATAGCGGATAAACCTCTCATCACGATGAAGAATCTGTGATCGACCGCATTCTGCACCATCACGGTGCTGGTAGGCGGCAAAAGGCTGGCTATGTTTATCAGGTGCAGGGAGGCCACATCGCACGTTTTCCGCCCGGCTGCGATGCCGCTGCAAAAAAATTGTCACCGATTGTCTTCTCTGGCGAGCTTTTTGCTTAAATTTCAACCGTGGTCGCGCTGACCACACTGCTCTCGAAGTGTTTCAGATTGATTTCTCCCAGGCCGTGGTATGGCTCCGTTCCTGACCCGTTGAGGATTGAAAGCATGTCTTTGAAATTCATAAAACACCCATTGAAGGTGGTGATGGCAGGTTGTTTAAGCATGGCGTTCTACGCGCAGGCTGACATAAAGATTGGCGTGGCCGGTCCGTTTACCGGACCGAATGCTACGTACGGTACGCAATACTGGAAGGGCGCCAGCCAGGCCGCGGCGGACATTAACGCTGCGGGCGGCATAAACGGTGAAAAAATTGTGCTGGTGCAGGGCGATGACGCCTGCGAACCCAAGCAGGCGGTGGCCGTTGCCAACCGGCTGGTGGATCAGGACAAAGTGATGGCGGTGGTGGGCCATTTCTGCTCATCCTCGACCATGCCAGCCTCAGAGGTGTATGACGAGGCGGGCGTACTGGCGATTACGCCCGGTTCAACCAATCCACAAATCACCGAGCGCGGCATGAAAACCCTGTTCCGCATGTGCGGGCGTGATGACCAGCAGGGAACTATCGCCGCGAACTATATTCTCGATACGTTGAAAGCGAAGAAAGTGGCGGTGATCCACGATAAAGATACTTACGGTCAGGGGCTGGCGGATGCCACCAAAGCGGCGCTGGAGAAACGCGGCGTGAAAGAAGTGCTGTATGAGGGGCTGTCGCGCGGTGAAAAAGACTTTAACGCGCTGGTCACCAAAATCGGCGCGGTGAAACCGGATGTGGTCTATTTCGGTGGCTGTCATCCGGAGGCGGGTCCGCTGGTGCGGCAGATGCGTGAGCAGGGCGTCAATGCGGCTTTCTTCTCCGGCGACTGCATCGTGACGGAAGAACTGGTGACTGCCGCCGGCGGTCCGCAGTTCACTAAAGGCGTGTACATGACCTTCGGCAATGACCCGCGCACCATCGCGGATGGCAAAGCGGTGATTGAAAAATTCCGCGCCAGCGGTTTTGAGCCAGAAGGGTATACGCTCTACGCCTACGCCTCCATTCAGGCTCTGGCCGCCGCCTACAAAGCGGCAGGTAAAGACAATGTCAAAGCCAGCGACTGGCTGAAGGCCAACAGCGTTGACACCGTGATGGGCAAGAAGGCGTGGGACGAAAAAGGCGACCTGAAAGTCTCGGATTACGTGGTCTATCAATGGGATGACAAAGGCAAATATCACCAGCTGTAATTCGCTCTGCGGCCCCGCGCGCAGCGGGGCCGTTCGCATCTGAGCGTGTCCTGTGCACGCCTTCTACCTGCGAGAGACAATATGGACGCCTTCTTTATACAGCAGCTGATTAACGGCCTGACGCTGGGCGCGGTCTACGGGCTGATCGCCATCGGCTACACCATGGTTTACGGCATTATCGGCATGATTAACTTCGCCCACGGCGAGGTGTACATGATCTCTGCTTATCTGTGTGCGATCGGGCTGGCGCTGCTCAGCTACTTTGGCATTCACTCCTTTCCACTGCTGATCTTTGGCACGCTGTTGTTCACCATCGTGGTCACCGCTGCTTACGGCTGGGCCATTGAGCGCATTGCCTATCGCTCGCTGCGCAATTCCACCCGACTGGCACCGCTGATCTCTGCCATTGGCATGTCGCTGATTCTGCAAAACTATGTGCAGCTTAGTCAGGGACCGAATCAGCAGGGCATTCCCACCTTGCTCAGTGGCGTGCTGCGTATGGAGATCGACGGCGGCGTGGTGCAAATCACCTGGACCAAAGTGTTTATCCTGGTGGCGGCGCTGTGCGGGATGGCGCTGCTGACCTGGATTATCCAGTACACCAAACTGGGCCGTATCTGCCGTGCGGTCCAGCAGGATCGGCGCATGGCGTCGATTCTCGGTATCAATACCGACCGGGTGATTTCGCTGGTGTTTGTCATCGGCGCGGCGATGGCCGGGCTGGCCGGTGTGCTGGTTACCATGAATTACGGCACGTTTGATTTCTACGCCGGCTTCATTATCGGCATCAAAGCCTTCACCGCGGCGGTGCTGGGGGGCATCGGTTCGCTGCCCGGCGCGATGCTGGGCGGTTTGCTGCTGGGCGTGGCCGAGGCGCAGTTCGCCGGGCTGGTGAACTCCGATTACAAAGATGTGTTCTCGTTTTCGCTGCTGGTGGTGATTTTAATCTTCCGTCCGCAGGGACTGCTGGGCCGGCCGCTGGTCGCCAAAGTGTGAGGAAGCCAGAATGAAGGCAATGACGCAAACAAGCGGCATCCGTCAGGTGCTGCTCGACACGCTGCTGGCCGGTGCCGTCGCGCTGGTGGTGTTCGGCCCGGTAGTGGGCGTGGTGCTCAGCGGCTACAGTTTTACGCTGTCGCCGCTGCGCGTGGCGCTGCTGGTGGCGGTGGTGATGGCAGGACGTTTGCTGCTGGGGCTGTTTCTGCATACCGCCGTGGGGCGCCGTTTTCTGCGCAAGTTTGAGGGCAACGATGACGGCGTATACGTGCGTGAACCCGGGTACCGCTCGCGCCTGCGCTGTATAATACCGCTGCTGCTGGTTGTGGCCCTGGCGTTTCCGTTTCTCTCCAGCAAGTATCTGCTGACGGTGGCGATTCTCGGGCTGATCTATGTGCTGCTGGGACTCGGGCTCAATATCGTGGTCGGCCTCGCCGGGCTGCTCGATCTGGGCTATGTGGCATTTTACGCCATTGGTGCCTACGGGCTGGCGCTGGGCTATCAGTATCTCGGGCTGGGTTTCTGGAGCATGATCCCCATCGCTGCGCTGCTGGCGGCATTGGCCGGTGCGCTGCTGGGCTTTCCGGTGCTGCGCATGCACGGTGACTATCTGGCTATCGTCACGCTCGGCTTCGGTGAAATTATCCGGCTGGTGCTGAATAACTGGTTGTCGTTCACCGGGGGGCCGAACGGCGTCTCGGTGCCGTCACCGACCTTTCTCGGCCTTGAATTCGCCCGCCGGGCAAAAGAGGGCGGCATACCGTACCACCAGTTTCTGCATCTCGATTACAACCCCAACATGAAGTTCATCTTTATCTACGTCGTGCTGGTGCTGGTGGTGCTGCTGGTGCTGTTTATCAAGCACCGGCTGACGCGCATGCCGATTGGCCGGGCGTGGGAAGCTTTGCGTGAAGATGAAATCGCCTGTCGCGCTATGGGGCTGAATCACGTGCTGGTGAAGCTGTCGGCCTTCATGCTCGGTGCCTCAACCGCCGGTATTGCAGGGGTATTTTTCGCCAGCTATCAGGGGTTCGTTAATCCCACCTCGTTTACCTTTTTTGAGTCCGCGCTGATTCTGGCCATCGTGGTGCTGGGCGGGATGGGCTCGACGCTCGGCGTGGTGCTGGCCGCGTTTGTGCTGACGGTGGCGCCCGAGCTGCTGCGCAGCTTTGCCGAGTACCGCGTGCTGCTGTTTGGCATGTTGATGGTGCTGATGATGATCTGGCGTCCGCGCGGCCTGGTGCGCACCGCACGCGTCGGGGTGCCGCTGAGAAAAGGAGTACGCCATGAGTGATGCCATCCTGCAGGTGGATAACCTGATGATGCGCTTTGGCGGCATCAAAGCGCTGAATGATGTCAGCCTGCGCGTGGAGCGCGGCTCGGTCACCGCGCTGATTGGCCCCAACGGCGCGGGCAAAACCACGGTATTTAACTGCCTGACGGGATTTTATCGCGCCAGCGGCGGGCGCATTGTGCTCAATGCCCATCAGCGCAGCACCGATGTGATTCAGGTGCTGGGCCAGAAGATTCAGCCGGGTGACTGGCTGCGGCCGGCGCGGCTGGGCTCGCGCATCTGGTACAAGATGTTTGGCGGCGCACATCTGGTCAACCGCGCCGGTCTGGCGCGTACCTTTCAGAACATCCGCCTGTTTCGCGAGATGTCGGTGGTGGAAAACCTGCTGGTGGCGCAGCATATGCAGGTCAACCGTCAGCTGCTGGCCGGCATCCTCAATACCCGCGGCTATCGGGCAGCGGAGAGTCGCGCGCTCGATCGCGCTTTTTACTGGCTGGAGCGTGTTGATCTGGTCAGCAGTGCCAACCGGCTGGCCGGTACGCTCTCTTACGGCCAGCAGCGCCGGCTGGAGATTGCGCGCGCCATGTGCACCCGGCCGGAACTGATCTGCCTGGATGAGCCCGCAGCGGGGCTTAATCCGGTCGAAACCGAGGCGCTGAGCCAGATTCTGCACCAGCTGCGCGCCGATCATCGCATCAGCGTGCTGTTGATTGAACACGATATGCCGATGGTGATGCGCATTTCCGATCACATCGTCGTGCTGGATCACGGTGACGTGATCGCCCAGGGCACGCCGCAGCAGATTCGACACGATGCGAAGGTGATCGCCGCTTATCTCGGCGCGGAAGAGGAGAGCGAGCATGGCTGAAGCAATGCTGGCGTTTGAACAGGTGGATGTGTTTTACGGCCCGGTGCAGGCGCTGAAGCAGGTGTCGCTGACCGTGGCGGAAGGGGAAACCGTGGCGCTGATTGGGGCCAACGGTGCAGGAAAATCCACGCTGCTGATGTCTATTTTTGGTCAGCCGCGCATTGCCAGCGGTGAAATTCGCCTGCGCGGAGAGCCCATTAGCCAGCGGTCGACCCATTTTATCGCCGCCAGCGGTATTGCCCAGGCGCCGGAAGGACGGCGCATCTTTCCGGATATGACGGTGGAAGAGAACCTGCTGATGGGCACCATCGCCATCGGCGAGCGCTACATGAAGCAGGATAAAGAACGCATGTACACGCTGTTTCCACGCCTGCTGGAGCGGCGAAAACAGCGGGCAATGACACTCTCCGGCGGCGAGCAGCAAATGCTGGCGATCGCCCGAGCGCTGATGAGCCGGCCGCGTCTGCTGCTGCTGGATGAACCCAGCCTCGGGCTGGCCCCGCTGGTGGTAAAGCAGATTTTCAGCATCCTGCGCGAGCTGACGCAGCAGGGCATGACGCTGTTTCTGGTGGAGCAGAACGCGCGCCACGCGCTGCAACTGGCGGATCGCGGTTATGTGATGGTCAATGGCGAAATTCGTCTGAGCGGCAGCGGCAGCGAACTGTTGCATAACGAAGAGGTGCGCAGCGCCTATCTGGGCGGCAGCGTCGGCGCGGGCGGGGAGTCGGCGAAAAGTTTGTAATAATGATTAAATGGTGACGGGAAACACTTTGCATAATCGTTAGCAGCCTATCATCATTATTACTCTACTTCTTAACCAAAGTGATTTGGTACTCCCTTGCAAAATCCTGGCGTAGCAGTAATGCGGGCGATCAGAAACACGGCGTGGTATCCCAAACGCCGTGCTTATCGCACGCTGTTGTGGCGTGAAATCACCCCACTGGCGGTGCCCATCTTTATTGAGAACCTGTGCGTGATGCTGATGGGGGTTCTCAGTACCTTTCTGGTGAGCTGGCTGGGCAAAGAGGCGATGGCAGGCGTCGGGCTGGCCGACAGCTTCAACATGGTGATCATCTCCTTTTTTGCCGCTATCGATCTCGGTACCACGGTGGTGGTGGCGTTCAGCCTGGCCAAACGCAACGGTAAGCGGGCGCGTGCGGCGACGCGGCAGTCGCTGGGCCTGATGACGGTGCTGGCGTTTGTGCTGGTGATCGCCATCGAGTTCTGGGGGCATCTGATCGTGGACGTGATCGCCGGTAACGCCGAGCCGCAGGTAAAAGAACTGGCGCTCAGCTATCTGCAAACCTCCGCGTGGAGCTATCCGGCGGCGGCGATTGCGCTGATAGGCAGCGGCGCGTTGCGCGGTGCCGGCAACACCAAAATTCCGATGCTGATCAACGGCGGCATGAATATCCTGAACATCATCATCAGTAGCGTGCTGATTTACGGTGCGCTCGGCTGGGAAGGGATGGGGTTTGTCGGCGCCGGGCTGGGATTAACCATTTCACGCTATATCGGTGCCGCTGCGGCTATTTACGTGCTATATCGCGGCATCAGCCCGGCACTGAAAATCACGCTGGCCAGCTATTTCCGCCGCTGGGATCGCAACATCCTGATGGAAGTGCTGGGGATTGGCGTACCGGCCAGTATCGAATCGGTGTTGTTTAACGGCGGCAAACTGCTGACGCAGATTTTTGTCGCCGGCATGGGCACCAATGAGATCGCCGGTAATTTTATTGCCTTCTCCATCGCCACGCTGATTAACCTGCCGGGCAACGCGCTGGGTTCTGCGTCGACCATTATCACCGGCAGGCGCTTAGGGAAAAATCAGGTGATGCAGGCGGAGCGGCAGATCAAGCACGTATTCTGGCTGGCGATGATTGGGCTATGTACGCTGGCGTTTATCACTGTGCCGCTGGCGGGCACGCTGGCGCGATTCTACACCCGCGATCCGCAGGTGATTGAGGTAACCAAACACCTGATCTGGCTGAATGCCGCCTTTATGCCTATCTGGACCGCTTCCTGGGTGCTGCCGGCCGGGCTAAAAGGCGCGCGCGACGCACGGTACACCATGTATGTATCGATGTTCAGTATGTGGGGCGCGCGCGTGGTGGCCGGTTATCTGCTGGGTATAGTGCTGGGCATGGGGGTGATTGGCGTCTGGCTCGGTATGTTCCTCGACTGGACGGTGCGCGGTATCTGTTTCTGGTGGCGTTTGACCAGCGGCAAATGGCTGAACAATTACCGCAAAATGCTCGCGAAGAGCAGTGGCCCACAGGGCTGAGGAATCCCCAGAAAAAGACAGGCACAGGGTTTTGTGATCGGGTTATTGCGCCAGCAAAAACAGATCGCACCCTATGCCTGCCATACCCGGCCCCGCCTCAAGCCGCACGGCTATTTTCGGACTGACCGCTGCCTTTCCGCTGGCAACCTAACTCAGCGCTTTCGTGAATTCGAACATGATGCGACAACTGTGCGCCTTGCCAGTAAACCTAAAAAATTTTTTTAATTTCCTTAAGAATTGTCTTTATTGCGCCGTCCTGAAAATGAGAGCTTTCTTAGTGCGATGGGTGTAGAGATGATGGCAGTCAACTGGCAGACAATAGATAAGGTTGTATACATCAACC
>NZ_JASEWO010000213.1:0-6828 GCF_030024295.1 Pantoea sp. Pa-EAmG | reverse complement strand
ATATTTTTTCACGTAAGAAAGCGGTGATTGGTGTTATTCATTGTGATGCCTTTCCCGGTGCGCCGAAATATCGCGGTAAACCTGTGAGAGATATTATCGATCGCGCCCTGCGTGACGCGGAAAACTACCTTTCAGGGGGCGTACATGGATTGATCGTTGAAAATCATGGCGATATTCCTTTTGCGAAACCTGAAGATATTGGTCCGGAAACAGCAGCATTCCTGGCGGTTATCACAGAAAAAATTCGCGAACGCTTTGGCGCACCGCTTGGCATTAACGTATTAGCCAATGCCGCTATTCCCGCAATTGCAACAGCATTGGCGGGGGGCGCGAGTTTTGTGCGTGTTAACCAGTGGGCGAATGCCTACATCGCTAACGAAGGCTTTATTGAAGGTGCGGCGGCCAAAGCGCTGCGCTATCGCAATCAACTGCGTGCCGACCACATTCGTGTCTTCGCTGACAGCCATGTCAAACACGGCAGCCATGCCATTGTGGCCGACCGTTCCATCCAGGAACTGACGCGAGATGTCGACTTTTTTGAAGCCGATGCGGTGATCGCCACCGGACAGCGCACAGGCGACAGCGCCACGCTGAGTGAAATTGATGAAATCCGTGCCGCTACTGAATTGCCGCTGCTGGTGGGCTCGGGCGTTACCCCGGCTAACGTCTGCCAGATATTAGGGCGTACGCAAGGCGTGATTGTTGCCAGCACCATGAAAGTGGATGGCGTGTGGTGGAACGAGGTGGAGTTAGCGCGGGTTAAACACTTTATGTCCGTGGCGCAGGCCGCGCTGGAGGAGGCGTGATGCTCAGTTTTACCGATCAACTTCTCGAACAGCATCAGCAGGTGTGGCAAGAGATGCAGCAGCATCGATTTGTGCGGGATATCGAACAGGATCAACTGCCCGACAGCGTATTCAACCGCTATCTGGTGTTTGAAGGCAACTTTGTCGCCACCGCGATTGCCATCTTTGCGTTGGCTGTCAGTAAAGCGCCCGATATTCGGCAACAGCGCTGGTTGATTGGCGTACTCAACGCGTTGGTAGACACCCAGATTGCCTGGTTCGAAACGGTGCTGGCCAGGCGCGAGATCCACCCCGAGGATTATCCCGATGACTTACCGGGCGTCACCACGTTTCGTGATGGCATGTTGCAAGTGGCGCAGCAGGGCAGCTATGCCGAGATCATTACGCTGATGTTTGGCGCCGAGTGGATGTACTACCACTGGTGCAAACGCGTCAGCGAGCAAAGTCAGCAGGATGCCGACGTCCGTCGCTGGGTCGATATGCACGCCGAAGAGGAGTTTCATCAACAGGCGTTGTGGCTCAAAGCCGAGCTGGATGCGTGTGCATCAATCCTCAGCATTGAGGAAAAACAGCGGCTCTCCACGCTTTACGGCACTGTGCTGCAATGGGAAATCGACTTCCACACTGCGGCCTATCAGGAGGGCGAAGATGAATAGCTGCTTCATTGAAGCGCGCAATATCTGTAAGCGATTTGGTGCATTAACTGCGCTAAGCCAGGTCAATTTATCGATCCATCGCGGCGAAGTGCTGGCGCTGCTCGGTGATAACGGTGCGGGGAAATCCACCTTCACCAAGGTGCTGTCGGGGGCCTATAGCGCCAGCGAGGGTGAACTGTGGATCGAAGGTAAAGCGGTGAAATTCACCTCGCCTCGTCAGGCTGCGGAACACGGCATCGCCACCATTTATCAGGAGCTGGCACTGGCGGAAAACCTGTCGATTGCTGAGAACGTGTTTCTCGGACGCGAACTCAAGCGCCGGGTGCTGGGTATCCCTTTCCTGAAACGCCGCGCGATGCGGGAACAGGTCGATCAGCTATTGAAAGATCTGGATGCACACATCTCCGATGCCGAAGCAGCGGTAGGTAGCTTGTCGGGCGGTCAGCGCCAGGCGGTGGCGATCTGCCGTGCGCTTAATCTCAACGCACAGTTAGTGATCATGGATGAGCCCACCGCGGCGTTGGCGGTGGCCGAAACGCAGAAGGTGCTGCAACTCACGCGTCGTCTGGCAGAACGCGGCTGCGCGGTGGTGCTGATCAGCCACAACATCAGCGATGTGTTTGCCGTGGCGGATCGCATGGTGGTGTTTCGTCGTGGTCGGAAAATTGCCGAACGCCGCCATGTCGACACCACGCCTGACGAAATTGTTTCACTCATTACTGGCGCGCATCCTGATGCGCGCGTCTTTGAAAACACCTAACACCAGGGGAAATTATCATGCGTCGAATTGCTACGGCTGTTTGTTCTCTGTCACTGCTGGTCTCGGGTTGTGCACTGGCGGCGGAAAAAGTCGCCTTTGTGCCGCAAATCATCGGCATTCCCTATTTCCAGGCCATGGAAGCGGGCGGTAAGCGTGCGGCTAAAGAGTTGGGCGTCGAGTTTGTCTACAGCGGGCCGGTAGACACCAACCCAATGGATCAACTGCAAATTGTGCAAAACCTGATTGCACAGAAAGTTAACGCCATTGGTATCAGCGTACTGGATGCTTCCAGTATTGCGCCGGTAATGGCGCAAGCGAAATCCAGCAATGTGCATCTTTTCACCAGCGATAGCGACGCACCTGATAGCGGACGTCCGGTTTACGTCGCGCAGGCTACCGATGAAGGACTGGGTGACAGCATCATTGATGAGATGGTGAAGCGAGTGGGAGATAAAGGAAAAATCGGCATCGTCTCCGGGGAAGCCACTGCATCCAATCTTAATAGCTGGATCGGGTACATGCAGCAACGCGTGAAGAACAAATATCCCCACATCACGCTGCTTAAACCGCAGTATGCCGGCGGCTCTGCCAGTCGTGCGGCACAAATCACCACCGATTTGATGTCAGCGAATCCAGATATCAAAGGGGTGATCGCCATGGCTTCCACGACCTGTCCTGGAGTGGCGCAAGCCATCGAAAGCGCCGGTAAAAACGGCAAAGTGATAGGCAGTGGATTCTGCAGCCCGAACACTGCGCGGGCCTATCTGAAGAGCGGGGCGTTTGGCTACACCGTACTTTGGGATCCAGAAAAACTCGGTTATCTGACGGTGTGGGCAGGTAAGCAGTTGATCGATGGCAAAGCGTTTGCGGCAGAGAACAAAGTGCCCAGCTTTGCGGAACCGGTAAAGTTTGACAGTAAAACGGGGGTACTGCTGCTAGGCAGTCCGGCCGTGTTCACCAAAGAGAACGTCGATCAGTTCAATTTTTGACGGGGACACACATGCACATGACTTCACGGGAGATCGCCTTATTGGCGATCGCCTTGCTGGCTGTTGGCTGTTTCTCCTGGTTTTCGCCATGGTTTGCCACCGCGGACAACCTGCTCACCATCTTACGCAATAGCAGCGAACTGTTGCTGATCGCGCTGGGAATGACGTTGGTGATTGCCATGGGCGGGGTGGATGTGTCTGTGGGCGTAGTCATGGGGGTTGCAGGATGGGGCGTTGGGCAACTGTTGATGCTGCAGTCGCCCTGGCTGGCTGCGCTGGCGGGGCCGCTGATAGGCCTGCTGGCCGGTCTGCTCACCGCGCTGGTGGTGGTAATCGGTCGCATCCCGGCGATTGTGGGTACGTTGGGATTGTTTGGCGTCTGGCGCACGGCTTTGTTTGTGCTGCTCGGCGGGCAATGGTTATCCGGACTGCCCGATGATCTGACCCGTGGGCTAATGCACACGCTATTTGGTGTTCCGGTTATGGCATGGATGATCATGCTGGTCTGGGCGCTGGTTTGGCTAGCACTGCGCCATACGCCTTATGGATTATGGTTACTGGCAGCGGGGAATTCAGAAGAGAAAGCCAGGCTGGCAGGCATCCCGGTCACCCAGGTACGCATCGCCACTTTCCTGATTAGCGGTGTGCTTTGTGGCTTAGCCGCCACCTGCTATATCGCGACTTATCGCAATGTGGAAATGACGGTGGGCGGCAGCCTGGCACTGGAGGCAATCGCGGCAGTGGTGCTGGGCGGTACGCGCATTACTGGCGGTTCATGCAGTCTGCTCGGAACCTTGTTGGGCGTTTTGCTGCTGCGCATTCTGCAGAACGGTTTGCTATTGGTGGGTGTGCCCTCTTTATGGCAAACGGTCGTCACCGGCACCGTATTGCTGCTGGTGTTAAGCAGCGAGGCCGCCAGCGGTCGTGTACTGACATTCAGGAGGATGGCATGAAAATCATGCATAAATCGCCTGACCTCACCTTACTCGTCGCATTGTGGCTGCTACTCGGCATCGGGATTGTCTTCGCACTGCCGCAGATGTTGGCTTTATGGTCCATCACCTCAATCCTGCAATTCGCTACGCTGCTTGCTCTGGTGGCATTGGGCCAATCGCTGGTGGTCATGGCGGGCGGCGGCGGTATTGATCTCTCGGTCGGGGGCAATGTGTCTCTCTCCGCTGTTATCGGCATGCTGGCGCTGCAACAGGGTATCAATCCGGCATTGCTTCCTGTGATTTGCATGTTGAGTGGAAGCGCCGCCGGAGCACTAAATGGCCTGCTGGTGGCGCGACTACGGTTATGGCCATTAATTGTCACGCTGGGCAGTTTTTACCTGTTTTCTGGCCTGGCATTGGCTTTAACCGGTGGTGCGGCTATCTCAGGCGTTTCGGTAGAACTGACGCAATGGGGCCGAGGGGCAAACTTCGCGATTCCTCTGCCGTTTCTGACCTGTGTCATCCCTGCCTTTTTTATAGCCTGGTTGATTCTGAGCAAAAGCGCATGGGGGAAATGGGTTTACGCCTGTGGTTTCAATGAGCATGCAACGCGTCTGGTTGGCATACCCGTGGATCGTCTGCGCCTGCTAGTTTACTGCCTGAGTGGGCTGTTAGCAGGCTGCGCCGGATTCATCTCACTCAGTTGGTTAGGCAGCGCACGACCGGAAATCGGCGTCAACTTAGAACTGGAATCGCTCACTGCAGCGTTGCTCGGCGGTGTCGCCATTTTCGGCGGGCGCGGCAGCGTGGTCGGGGTATTGGCGGCGGCGCTGATGCTGGTGACCATTAAGACCTGCATGTTACAGCTGGGACTGAACAGCGTCTGGCAGCTCGGTGTGGTGGGCTTGTTATTGATCATCGTGTTAATGGCACAACGACTTTTCATCTATCGGAGATAATTCATGAGCCTGACTGAAAAAATTGGCGCACACGTTGATGCCAGCGCCGAGCGCATCGCGCAGACGTTGTGCGACCTGATCGCTTTCCCCTCAATCGTCAAAGTTGACCCACGTGAAGCTGGGCCGGGAGAGCACGACTGCCAGCTTTACTTACAGCAGCGCCTCATCGCATTGGGTATGACCACCGACTTATGGGATCCCGATGGTCCGGCCTTGTATGGCCAATATGAAGGACGTCCCGGTGCGAATAAAGGTCGCACATTTGAGGGGCGTCCGAATCTTGGAGGCACGCTAGTTGGCGCGGGCGGCGGTAAATCACTGATGCTCACCGGGCATATTGATGTGGTTCCGCCGGGTCCGGCGGAGCACTGGCACAGCGACCCTTTCCTGCCGGTGATCAAAAACAACGCAGTCTACGGGCGTGGTGCGGTCGATATGAAAGGTGGCGTTGCCTGCATGTTGATGGCGGTGGAGTTATTGCAGGACCTCGGTATCCGCCTCGCAGGAGACGTGGTCTTCACCACGGTGGTGGATGAGGAGATTGGTGGCATGGGTTCACTGGCGATGGTGGATCGCGGCTTCAAAGCCGATGCCGGTATTATGACCGAGCCGACAGCTAACCGCATTTCACCTATCTGTCACGGCATTCTCTGGGCTCGCATTATTCTTGATGGCATTGGCGGGCATGCCGAACTCACACCTAACAGTTGGGACAGCAGCGGGCCGGTCGATGCAGTGATGCTGTGTCGTCAGATGCTGGATGGGCTTGATGTTCTCAACCGTCGCTGGCAAACGCAGCCCGATAAAAATCATCCGCTGATGGAGATGCCGAACCAGATTATCGTTACGCAATTGAAAGTGGGCGAGCATCCAGCATCGATTGCCGGTCGGGCGGAGATCGTCATCGATGTGCAATATCTCCCTGCCGAAAAAGATGAGATGGGATTGGGCGGCAAGGTGAAACGCGAAATTGAAGAGCACGTGGCCAAAGTGTGTGCGCTCGATCCTTATCTGGCGAAGCACCCGGCAAAAGTGGAGTGGATTCTGGACGCGGACTGCGCGGAGATTCCTGCGGACCATCCTTTTGTTGAGGCTTTTCAGCAAGGCGTCAATGATGCCGCGCTCAATCCGCAGCTGGCGGGATTTGGTGCGCATAGTGACATTGGTCTACCCAGCACGCTAGGAAAGACACCCACCGTCAACTTTGGACCGGGCGATCCTGCCATGTCACACCAGCCAAATGAGCATGTAGCTATTGCCGATTTGGTGGCCTGCACCAAAGCCATAGCGCTGACGCTGGTGCGCTGGTGTGGTGTAGCCGAAAGCCAATAGTATTTTTCCAGCCTCCCGCAGTGTCGACCTGCTTAGCATCCTGATGGAGCGAAGCAGGTTTTCTTGTTTTAAAGTCCTTCGATCACAATTCAATTAACAGCCACCACGAGCATTTACACCACGGCGATGGTCCAACGAAATATCAGCAAGTGACTCCGGAACAAGTGCAATAGACTGCTGATTAATCCATGAGACGTCACTCGCGGATGCACTGAAATCCGGCAGGCTAAATTGGGCAGCGCTGGAAAGTTTCAGCGAACCACACCGTACCGCTGGCGGGGGTTCAGTAATGTGATCCTCTCTTCGCATATTGGTGGCGTGAGTGAAGCTTCCTACACTCGTATGGAACGGTGGCTGCGCAGAATATGTTGGCCGCGTTGCAACAATCCGT
>NZ_JASEWO010000408.1:0-640 GCF_030024295.1 Pantoea sp. Pa-EAmG | reverse complement strand
CGCATGGTCATCGGCATCATCATCGCCAGCATGCCAATGAAGTGCATCGCCCAGATGCCAATGCCCATCGCCGTGCCGCCGGCCACCAGCCACAGCTTCGCCAGCAGGCCGCGCGACACGGCGACGCGCCCGGCGGTATCCAGCGCCGTAAACGCCGCGATAAACGCCACAATCAGCGAAACGGCAACCAGAACGCTATCCCAGGTAACCAGCAACATGTGCGCTCCTCAACTCAACCCGCGGCGGCGCAGGTGCGGTATCGTCAATTAACAACAGAAAAAGTGAAAACATCAATGAGAGGCAGGTAATGACCACCAGCGATGCGGCAACACAAAAACAGATCCATAAATAACTGGAGGTATTGCACGGCTATTTTTTATTCTCATCGTCTGTCGCGGCCGGGAAAAGTAATGATATCTGATTAATGCATGAACATAGCATTGAACCTGAAGTCGCGGTAGAGGGGGTAATCACTTGCCGTTTGGTTTTTTTAACGGGCCGCCAGCCCTTGTTATGACTGCATTACCGGGGAAAAGGAGAAATTGATTAGCGAAAATTCTCCGGTGCGTTGTACAAGCGGCAAAAGGGTGTTCTATAGTAAATAAAACTGATATAAATCACTAACTCAGCCTTTAAGAAT
>NZ_JASEWO010000212.1:0-6831 GCF_030024295.1 Pantoea sp. Pa-EAmG | reverse complement strand
GATATCACTACCATAGGGGGATAGCCTGAAAAGGCCCAGACTTACGAGGTAGCACTATGTCATCAGTAAATGCAGCGTCTTTTTCACCTGACGAATTCGTCTGGAAAGGGCTCACGCTGACCGAGTCGGCAGCGAAACAGATTCTCAGCCTGGTGGAACAGGACCCGGAAGTTAAGGGCCTGAAACTGGGTGTGAAACAGTCCGGCTGTGCCGGTTTTGGGTACGTTATGGACCTGGTGAAAGCGCCTGCCGATGACGACCTGCAGTTCGAGCAATATGGCGCAAAACTGTTTGTGCCGCTTCAGGCGATGCCGTTTGTTGACGGTACCGAGCTGGATTATGTCCGCGAAGGCCTGAACCAGATTTTTAAATTCAACAACCCTAAAGCTCAGCACGCCTGCGGGTGCGGTGAGAGCTTTGGCGTCGAGTAAGTGAAATATGTCACGACACAGCGAAGCATCTGACGATGTACAAACCTGGGAAGGCAGCCTGAACTATAAAGAAGGCTTCTTCACCCAGCTGCAAACCGACGAACTGGCACACGGCATCAATGAAGATGTGGTGCGTGCCATTTCGGCCAAACGTAACGAACCCGAGTGGATGCTGGAGTTCCGTCTCAAGGCGTTTCGCGCCTGGCTGGAGATGGAAGAGCCACACTGGCTGAAAGCGCACTACGACAAACTCGATTATCAGGATTACAGCTACTATTCCGCGCCGTCCTGCGGCAATTGCGATGACAGCTGTGCCTCTGAACCGGGTGCCACCCAGACGTCCGGCAGCGTCGCCTCCAGCGATTACCTGACCAAAGAAGTGGAAGACGCGTTTAACCAGCTGGGCGTGCCGGTGCGTGAAGGCAGAGAAGTGGCGGTGGACGCCATTTTCGACTCGGTGTCCGTGTCGACCACTTATCGTGACAAGCTGGCTGAGCAGGGCATTATTTTCTGCTCCTTCGGTGAAGCGATCCACGATCATCCGGAGCTGGTACAGAAGTATCTTGGCACCGTGGTGCCGCACAACGATAACTTCTTTGCTGCGCTCAACTCGGCGGTGGCGTCCGACGGTACCTTCGTCTACATCCCGAAAGGCGTGCGTTGCCCGATGGAGCTGTCGACCTATTTCCGCATCAACGCGGCGAAAACCGGCCAGTTCGAACGTACCATTCTGATTGCTGATGAAGACAGCTACGTCAGCTACATCGAAGGCTGTTCAGCGCCGGTGCGCGACACCTACCAGCTGCACGCAGCGGTGGTTGAAGTGATCATCCACAAAAACGCCGAAGTGAAATACTCCACGGTGCAGAACTGGTTCCCGGGCGGAGAAGGCGAGGGCGGTATCCTCAACTTCGTGACCAAGCGTGCGCTGTGTGAAGGCGAGCACAGCAAAATGTCGTGGACGCAGTCCGAGACCGGCTCAGCCATCACCTGGAAATACCCGAGCTGCATCCTGCGCGGTGATTACTCAGTGGGCGAATTCTACTCCGTCGCGCTGACCAGCGGTCGCCAGCAGGCCGATACCGGTACCAAGATGATTCACATTGGTAAAAACACCAAATCGACCATCATCTCGAAAGGTATCTCCGCCGGTAAGAGCCAGAACACCTACCGCGGCCTGGTGAAAATCATGCCGACCGCGACTAACGCGCGTAACTTCACCCAGTGTGACTCGATGCTGATTGGGCCGGACTGCGGTGCGCACACCTTCCCGTACGTGGAAACGCGCAACAACAGCGCGCAGCTTGAGCACGAAGCCACGACGTCGCGCATCGGTGAAGATCAGATGTTCTACTGCCTGCAGCGCGGCATTAGCGAAGAAGATGCGATCTCGATGATCGTCAACGGCTTCTGTAAAGACGTTTTCTCCGAGCTGCCACTGGAATTCGCCGTGGAAGCGCAAAAATTGTTAGCGATCAGCCTTGAGCACAGTGTCGGCTGATGCCACACGCGTTGCCGGAAGCAATGTGAAGGAAAGAGTATGTTAAGCATTAAAGATTTACAGGTTAGCGTTGAAGACAAAGAGATTTTGCGCGGTCTGAACCTCGAGGTTAAGCCGGGCGAAGTGCATGCCATCATGGGCCCGAACGGCTCCGGCAAGAGCACCCTGTCTGCCACGCTGGCCGGTCGTGAAGATTATGAAATCACCGGCGGTTCCGTGACCTTTAAAGGCAAAGACCTGCTGGAGCTGGAGCCGGAAGAGCGTGCCGGTGAAGGCATCTTCATGGCGTTTCAGTACCCGGTCGAGATCCCGGGCGTCAGCAACCAGTTCTTCCTGCAGACTTCGGTCAATGCGGTACGTAAATACCGTGAGCAGGAAGAGCTGGACCGTTTCGACTTCCAGGACTTCATCGAAGACAAGATCAAGCTGCTGAAGATGCCGGAAGATCTGCTGACCCGTTCCGTCAACGTCGGCTTCTCCGGCGGTGAGAAGAAGCGTAATGACATCCTGCAGATGGCGGCGCTGGAGCCTGAGCTGTGCATCCTCGATGAAACCGACTCCGGTCTGGATATCGATGCGCTGAAAATTGTTGCAGAAGGCGTAAACAGCCTGCGCGACGGCAAGCGCTCATTCATCATCGTAACGCACTACCAGCGCATCCTGGATTACATCAAGCCAGATCACGTGCACGTGCTGTATCAGGGCAAAATCGTGAAGTCTGGTGACTTTACGCTGGTGAAACAGCTGGAGGAGCAAGGCTATGGCTGGCTTACCGACCAGGAGTGATAACGCGCTGCAGCAGTGGCATCACCTGTTTGAGTCACGCGGCGAACAGCGTTCGCTGCAGGCACAGCAGCACTGGCAGCAATTGATGCGTGTCGGCCTGCCGACGCGCAAGCATGAAAACTGGAAATACACCGCGCTGGACAGCCTGCTGGCACAGCAGTTCGTGCAGGCGGACGCGCCAGGCGTGAGCGCTGAGCAGGTGGCTGCGCTGGCGCTGCCGCTGGACGCGATTTGCCTGGTGTTCGTCGATGGTCGCTTCCAGCCTGAGCTGAGCGCGCGTGATACCGGTCTGTTTGACGTGCAGCACAGCCGTGCCGCTGAGCGACGTCCGTTACCGGCCGCAGTACAGCCGGAGGTGTTCCTGCACCTGACGGAAAGTCTGGCGGAAGAGGTGACCTCGATTCGTCTGCCGCGCGGCAAAGCTGCGGCGCAGCCGCTCTATCTGCTGCACATTACCAGCGGCCAGGCGGATGCGCTCAACACTGTACATCATCGTCACCATCTGGAGCTGGAGTCCGGCGCGGAAGCGCAGGTGATCGAGCATTACGTGACGCTGAATGGCAGCGCCCACTTCACCGGCGCGCGCTTTACCTTTGCGGTGGGCGACAATGCGCAGCTGAAGCACACCAAGCTGGCGTTTGAAGAGAGCAGCAGCTACCACTTTGCGCACAACGACATCGTGATTGGCCGTGACGCGCAGGTGAGCAGCACCAGCTTCCTGCTGGGTGCCGGTTTGTCGCGTCACAATACCAGCGTGCAGCTGAACGGTGAGAACACCCAGCTGTCGCTGAACAGCCTGGTGCTGCCGGTAGGCAGCGAAGTGGCGGATACGCGCAGCTATCTGGAGCACAACAAAGGCCACTGCCTGAGTCGCCAGCTGCACAAAACCATTTCGCGTGACAAAGGGCGCTCGGTGTTTAACGGCCACATTAAAGTGGCGCAGCACGCGCTGAAAACTGACGGCCAGATGACCAACAACAACCTATTGCTCGGTCGCCTGGCGGAAGTGGACACCAAGCCGCAGCTGGAAATCTACGCCGATGACGTCAAGTGCAGCCACGGCGCGACTATCGGTCGCATCGACGACGAGCAGATGTTCTACCTGCGCTCGCGCGGCATCGCCGAAGACGCGGCGCAGCAGATGATCATCCATGCTTTCGCCGCTGAACTGACGGAAGCGCTGGAAGATGACGCGCTGCGCCAGGTGGTACTGCAACGTATTACCGACCGTTTCCCGGGAGTTGAGTCATGAGTTTCGATCTCGAACGAGTCAGAGCGGAGTTTCCGATTCTGAGTCGTGAGGTCAACGGACATCCGCTGGCCTACCTTGACAGCGCGGCCAGCGCACAGCGCCCGCTCGCGGTGATCAATGCGGAGAGTCACTTCTATCAGCACGGCTATGCGGCCGTGCACCGTGGCATTCACTCGCTGAGCGCGCAGGCGACCAGCGATATGGAAAACGTGCGCGCCCAGGCGGCGCGTTTTCTGCATGCCGCGGCAGCCGAAGAGATCATCTTCGTTAAAGGTACCACCGAAGGCATCAATCTGGTGGCCAACAGCTGGGGCGGCAGTCAACTGCAGCCGGGCGATAACCTGATCGTCACTGAGATGGAGCACCACGCCAACATCGTGCCGTGGCAGATGGTGGCCCAGCGCACCGGTGCGGAAATCCGTGTGCTGCCACTTAACGACAACGGCGAGCTGGCGCTGGAGCAGCTGGCGGGGCTGATTGACAGCCGTACGCGCCTGCTGGCCGTGACGCACGTTTCCAACGTGCTCGGCACGGTTAACCCGGTGAAAGCTATCGTGGCGCAGGCGAAAGCCGCGGGCGTGGTGACGCTGGTAGACGGCGCTCAGGCTGTGATGCACCACCCCGTTGACGTGCAGGATATCGGCTGCGATTTCTACGTGTTCTCCGGCCATAAAATCTATGGGCCGACCGGGATTGGCGTGCTGTACGCGCGTAAGGCGCTGCAGGAGATCATGCCACCGTGGGAAGGCGGCGGTTCGATGATCGATCAGGTCATGCTGCCCACCGGTACCACCTGGAATGGCGCACCGTGGCGTTTTGAAGCCGGCACGCCGAACACCGGCGGCATCATTGGCCTTGGCGCAGCGCTGACGTGGATCAGCGAACTCGGTCTGGAGACAATCCATCAGCGCGAGAGCCAGCTGATGCGTTACGCGCTGGACAAGCTGGCGTCGGTGCCAGACCTGGTTATTTACGGCCCGGCCGAGCGCAGCGGCGTGGTGGCGTTTAACCTCGGTAAGCACCACGCGTTTGACGTTGGCAGCTTCCTCGACCAGTACGGCATTGCTATCCGCACCGGCCACCACTGTGCCATGCCGCTGATGCGTCATTATGCGGTGCCCGCGATGTGTCGCGCCTCTTTCGCGCTCTACAACAGCGAAGAGGAAGCCGATCGCCTGGCGGCTGGCCTGACGCGCATTCATCGTCTGCTGGGCGGTTGAGCAGATTTCAGGAGTTATGCATGGCAAACCTGCCAGAAAAAGAGAAACTGGTGCGCAACTTCAATCGTTGCGCCAACTGGGAAGAGAAGTACCTCTACATCATTGAACTCGGGGCCAAATTACCAGAATCCTCTGAAAGCTTGCATCAGCCGCAGTACGTCATTTCCGGCTGTCAGAGTCAGGTATGGATTCGCATGACCCCACAGGCAGACGGCACCATTGCTTTTGAAGGTGACAGCGATGCCGCCATCGTTAAGGGCTTGATTGCCGTGGTATTTAGCCTGTATCAGGGTCTGAAAGCGCCAGAGATTCTGGCACTGGATGTCGCCCACTGGTTTGGCGAACTGGCCCTGACGCAACACCTCACCCCTTCGCGTTCGCAGGGGCTGGAAGCGATGATTCGCGCGATCCGGCATAACGCACAGTCTCTCAGCTAAGTTACACTCTCCAGACCCCGGCCATGACCGGGGTCTGTTCCATCCGACAAAGAGAAAATTGCATGAAACCTGCGCTTCGTTTAGCCGGTGCATTGCTGTTGTCCTGTTTCGGACTGTCTGCACCTGCGTTTGCTACGGAATACCCCCTGCCAGCCGCTGATAGCCGTTTGATTGGCGAAAACACCCTGACCACCGTCCCGGATGACAAACGGCCGCTGGAGAGCATTGCCGCGCGTTATAAGATAGGCATGCTTGGCATGCTGGAAGCCAACCCGGGCGTCGACCCCTGGCTGCCGAAAGCCGGAACGCAGCTTACCGTGCCGCTGCAGATGCTGCTGCCGGATGCGCCGCGTGAAGGCATCGTGATCAACCTGGCCGAACTGCGTCTCTACTATTATCCCAAAGGGGAAAATCGCGTCGTGGTTTATCCGATCGGCATCGGCCAGTTGGGTGCCGCCACGCCCAGTATGGTGACAAGTATCAGCCAGAAAATCCCTAACCCCACCTGGACGCCCACCGTCAATATCCGTAAACGCTACGCCAAAGAGGGCATCACGCTGCCCGCGATGGTGCCTGCCGGGCCGGATAACCCGATGGGGCTGTTTGCGCTGCGTCTGGCGCGCGGCAGCGGCCAGTATCTGATTCACGGCACCAACGCCGACTTCGGCATCGGGATGCGCGTCAGCTCCGGCTGTATTCGTTTGCGCCCGGACGATATCGAAGCGCTGTTTAACAGCGTGCCGCAGGGTACACGCGTACAGGTGATTAACCAGCCGATCAAATATGCCATCGAACCCGACGGCAAACGCTACATCGAGGTACACCAGCCGCTGTCGCGTAATGAACATGACGATCCGCAGACCATGCCAATTGCGCTGAGCGCGCCGCTGAAAGCCTTTATAAAGAGTGCGAAGAGCGACAGTGCGCTGATTAAGGCGGCGATTGAACGTCGTTCAGGCATGCCGGTACTGGTGAGCAGTGGGGAACCGGTGAATGAGGCGACGCCGCTGCCGGCAGTGCTGCAGACGCAGCAGGGGGCAACAGGCGGTGCGCAAGCCACCATCAGTCAGGCGCAGGGCGAAGCCGCTGCGACACCGTGATTCAGGGCCAGCTGACGGCAGAATCCGGACAAAAAAAATGGTGCCACAAGGGCACCATTTTTCAAACCAGAACTCTTACTTACGGTAAGAGTGAGCCTGGTTGT